>JAYRVB010000088.1:0-4179 GCA_041918775.1 Chitinophagales bacterium | reverse complement strand
TAAAAATATTATATCGTATAATAAAAAAGTATCCAAACACTGCCGGTATGATCAGATTCAGGATCCAGATGCTGGTGGTGGCGGCCAGTGAAACCTGCACAGGTACTCCGTACTCAGTCAGTATCAAGGCGGCAACCGGTAAACGAGTCAGCAGATCTGCGATCGCGAAACTGGGTACCACTGTCTGGGCCAGAAAGATCACCGTTATCGCTGCCAGTCCATCCATCAGCTCCAATCCGGCGCCAAACAGATTTAAGAAAATCAAATACTGTGCCGTATATACAGCATATCGCAAAAAGGCAAGCAGGAGTAAGGCTGAAAGGTCGCGTTGCCCATACGATTGCAACACCGTTGTATAGCTGTATACGCGCTTCAGGTAGCGATTGTTCTTGAATAGCGCCACCACCACATCGAGGTTGTAATAGGCCAGGAGCAACAACACCACCGCAATAGCACCCAGTAACATGACCACCAACACCAGCGGGACGCTGATTTCCTCCTTCTGCAACAGATAGCTGCAGGCACCGAGCATTCCGGCGGCCACCGTCACCAGATTCTGACTAAAACTCCCAATGAGTGATACAATGGCTGCGCTGATGCGAAATTTGCGTGGCACATATAAGATGCGGCCGCCAAATTCGCCTACCCTGTTGGGCGTAAATAATCCCAGGGTTACACCGGTTAGCACCGCTTTATAGGCCCGCACAAAGCGCAATGGTGTGAGTTTTTGCATCACCAGATGCCATTTTGCCGCCTCCAGGCCCCAGTTAAGCACCATACCGATCATTAATAAGAGCAAGACCGGAACCACAAACATGGGTTGCAAGGCGAAAAGCTGATCAGGGATCTGGTGCACACTTTCATTCAGGTACACTTGTTTGTAAAGTGCCAATATGAGCACGACAAAAACCGTTACTTTTATGGCAACAGATAACCAGAACGATTTTCTATTTACAACTTTCACGGCGCTCGCATTTACATGGCAACACAAAACTCTCCACGCGTCATCATGGGCGTAGACCCAGGAACAAATATTCTGGGGTACAGTCTGGTGTCGGCCGATAAAAATACAATCAAAATTCTAAGTACCGGGGTAATACAATTAAAAAAGACTGACGACCACTATAAGCGATTGAGTATCATTTTTACCAAACTCAGCGAATATATCCGCACCTACAAACCGGAAGCCATGGCCATTGAAGCGCCTTTTTTCGGTAAAAACGTACAGTCCATGCTCAAACTCGGACGTGCACAGGGTGCCGCCATTGTAGCAGCGGCTTCCTTAGGGATAGAGGTGATCGAATATAGTCCGCGCCGCGTAAAACAGGCCATCACGGGCAAAGGAAATGCAAGCAAGGAACAGGTAGCAAAAATGTTGCAGAGCACACTGAACATGGAAACCATGCCCAAGCATTTTGATGCCACAGACGCCCTTGCTGTTGCGTTGTGTCATTTCCATTCCTCAAAGCGTATCAAAGCTGTTGGAAAATCGTACTCAGGCTGGAGCGACTTTATTCAGGCTAATCCAGGCAAGGTAAAAAAATCATAAATGTTTACGGATCGCTTCTGCAATAGAAGCCAGTTCTTCGGCAGACATTTTCAATTTTGGTCTGCTGAAATTGATATCGTCCATGGTGCGCAATGGGATCAGGTGCACATGTGCATGCGGTACTTCTAATCCGATCACTGAAATACCGATACGCTCGCAAGGGATCACCTTTTCCATGGCGGCAGCGATATTTTTTGCAAAAGGCAATATACCACCAAGCAGCTCGTCCTGCAGATCAAAAATATAATCCGTCTCTTGTTTCGGCACCACCAGTACATGGCCCGGTGCTAATGGCATGATATCTAAAAAAGCAAAATAAGAATCGTTCTCAGCAATTTTATGACAGGGAATCTCACCTGCGATAATGCGTGAAAAAATGCTGGCCATGTTACATGGATATTTCGAGGATCTTGAATTCTAACACACCTGCGGGCACAGTGATCTTCACGACCTCGCCAACGGTTTTACCCAGGAGGCCTTTTCCGATCGGAGAAGTCACTGATATTTTACCACTCTTCACATCTGCTTCTTTTTCAGAAACAAGTGTATAGCTGATCTCGCGTTTGAATTTCACATCGTGCAGGCGCACCTTTGTAAACACGGATACTTTAGAAGTATCGATCTTACTTTCATCGAGAATGCGTGCATTGGCCAGCAGTTCCTCGAGTTTTGCGATACGCATTTCCAGGAGTCCCTGAGCTTCTTTTGCAGCATCGTACTCTGCGTTTTCCGACAAATCACCTTTTTCACGGGCCTCCTTGATCTGACGCGCCATTTCGGCACGACCTTTCGTTTTCAACTCCTGAATTTCTGCTTTCAGGTTTTCCATGCCCTCCTTGCTTAAATAAGATATTTCAGCCATTGTCTTCGGTGTTTTTGAAAAAAAAAGAAACGTTTCCTGTTCAGAAACGTTTCCACAAAGGTATAAAAGAATTTATCAGAAGCTCAAACGCAAGCCAAAGGCATGTGAACCTTCGTATTGCTGTGAGGTGCGATATGAATAGTTTAACGCCACCATGCTGCGGTTCAGATCATCCAGCGGATACTGGAAAGTGAGGCCGGCAGCGATACCGGTATTTGCTGAAGTGCGATCCACGTCGCTGGTGATGCCACTTTCGTAGCGGTAACCTGCGCGCAACATGAACATTTCGATATTTTTCACCTTCAGCGCATACTCTAAACCTGCACCAAACTGATCCTTATAGAAAGAGTTGGAAACGAAGTTACCTACTGCAGTCAGTCGATTGGTTTGTCCGAAGAAGAAGTCGTATGATACGCCAATGGTCAGCAATGAAGGTAATTCAAATGACTCTGAACGGAACTCAGTGGTCATGGAATAATCAGCTCCCGGAATATCGCCACGGAAACTCAAACCATCACCTGAAAATTTCATAGGTGTACCTATGTTACGCAGGGCAATACCCATTTTAATTTTTTCAGGATGTTCTTTGGTTCCGGAAATATACTGGATACCCACGTCCATGGCTACACCGATCGCCTTGGCATCTGAGATACTCTCAGAGATCACGCGCACGGTAAGACCACCTGTCAGGTAATCAGCAAAACGACGAGCATAACTCAATCCGATATTGGAAAAACGCGGACGGTAAACCGCTCCGGTGCCGTCAGGGTTTTCGGTGGTGGTCACTTCTATTTCGCCGAGGTCCATGCTGGTAAGCGTGAGTCCAAGTGCGCCTTCGCCGATCTTAGTGGCAAAACCGAAGGTATTCAGACTAATATCTGAACCCACCAGCCACTCTGTGCGACAGAATTCCAGTTGTGAACCATCGATGAAGGCCATACCTGCAACGTTCAGGTTGGGCGCCTCAACGCCACGCACAGAAGCGATGTTCAAACCGTACCAACCTGAGCTTTGAGCCCAAGGGTTGATCAGCAGTTCTGAAGCACCTGCCTCACCTGTGCGATCGGGGTTTCCTGCAAAAAGTGCTGCAGGCATGCATATTGAAAGTGCTATAAAGATCCTTTTCATTTCTGCTATGTTGAGTTTCGTAATGTTAGAATGTATCAAGATCGATCGGACGCATTACACCGAACCATTTCACTGTTTTTTCTCCAAGCGGACCGGCATCTATGTGCACGATATACATACCACTTGCGATCGGTACGTTTTTATCGTTCTTCAGATCCCATTCCAGTGAAGAATCGAGGTTTCCTGATTTGGTATTCAATTCACCTCCTGCAGTATTATCGCCACTCACATCGCGCTCGAAACGACGCACCAGGGTGCCATCCAACGTGAAGATCGAAATGGTACATTGTGCAGGTAAGTTCGTGATCTTGATCCTGTTATCGATAGCACTATTTTCATAATTGCTATAGGCATAATATGGATTCGGAACCACCCTGATCAGATCAAGTGCCGAACTGGCTACCTCAGAATCGTTTACTGTAGGAGCAAGATCTCCGGTAGAGAACTGATACAGTGGGAATCCAAAGTTTTGACCTGTAAAGAACTTGTTTGAATACGGCTTGGTAACACGCAACTGAACAGTTGTTTCAGTTGGGATCTCCATAGTAGCACCTACTGGTGATGAATATCCCGGATTCAAATATGGCATGTTGATCCAAATCACTGTTTTGAAGATATCCTTATAGATACCGCTTTCAGG
>JAYRVB010000087.1:0-5277 GCA_041918775.1 Chitinophagales bacterium | reverse complement strand
GGTTGAAACCTGTTCTGACACTGTGATACCTGATTGAACTGCCATACCGTTTGATCTACTGAAGATGAGTCGCCACCAAAAAATGCGACAACACCTGCAGGCACACCCAGCGCATTTCCTCTGGTATAATAGGTATCCATGTAACGATTTTCGTAGAAACTATTGATACCCTCGTCCATCCAGGCATGTTCGCGTTCATTGCTGCCAAGAATACCGTAAAACCAATTGTGCCCAACTTCATGTGTGATGATATTATCCAATGTCTCAGGATCGTGATCTCCGGCAATTACTGTTATCGTTGGATATTCCATACCGCCGGCACCTTCAACTTCAAGCGTACCATCAACAGCCTGAGCCGTATTCCATGGATACTCACCAACATGTTCTGAGTAAAACATCACTGCTCTTCCAACATAACCTTCTGCCGCCATCCAATTCTTCGCATGCTTATCGGGAAAAAACGCATAGGTGGTCACTTTTCGCTCTGATTCCGGTAAGGTCACCTCACCTTTCACCACGTTAAATCGCTTGTCGGCAAACCAGGCGAAATCATGTGCATCCTTTAATACATACTCCAGTGTTTTAGTTTCTGTAGACGAGGCCGGAAAATCCATATTCAGGGTATTCCAGTCGCGGCCTTTTGCCACATTCGACAAACTATCAAGCCATTTCACCTCCGAAGGGGTCATCAGATCTCCACTGCCCCCTACCACATAGTTTTTAGGCACGGTGATGAATACATGATAATTGCCGAACTCACTGTAGAACTCCCCTTGGTCGAGATAGGGTATCGGATGCCAGCCTTTGGCATCATAAACTGCCGGCTTCGGATACCACTGGGTGATCTGATATTGCTGTCCCACGTGCCCTAACCTGGAAAAGCAATAAGGCAGTTTTACGTGGAATGTCGTTTTAATATTGATGGTTTGTCCCGGCTGCAGGGGTTGGTTCAGGGTTAATTTGGCGATATCCGGGTTTTGCTCATCGTATGTCAATGTGACAGCCTCGCCGTTCACTTTGAAATCAAGGTTGTCAATATAGCCGCGTTCCTCGTCTTTGGCAAACTGGAATCGAGTGCTTCCCTGTTCCACCTTTTGGCGTGCAAAAGCCGTGCTGTTATCCTTGTAGGCATTAGGCCAGAGGTGTATCCAGATCTCTGTGAGGGCCTCAGGGGCATTATTGGTGTAACGCATAGCCAGAGAGCCATTCAGGGCATGTTGAACGTCGTCTAGTACTACATTGATCTCGTAATCCACATGCTGCTGCCAATAACCTGCTTGCTGGGCATAGGCAACTTGTTGTAACTTGAGGGTCAGAAAAAGGGCAAAAAGAAGAGACACACGTTTCATGCATGAAAATTTTGGTAAAGATAACGGTACGGGATTTGACCATAAGAGGTTAGATTCCGTTAAAAAGTTACAATCTTGTTAATTCTTTTTCCCGGGGGAACCATATTGTGACGCGTAACCTTTAGAATTCAGATTATGATGGAAGAGGACAACCACGACTTCAATAATGCAGATATAGCGGCACTTGTAGACCAATTCGAGCGATTCCTGAAAACGAATGAGTACAGCTATTTTGATGAGGATGGCCTGGAAATGCTGTTGGAATACTATGAAGCCCGCAACCTGCTCGACCGCGAGGAAGCAGTTGTTGATCTGGCTCTGTCGCTAAACCCCTTCAGCACCGATTTTCTGGTACGCAAAGCCGAGCAGCTACTCAACCGCAAAAAATACAATGAAGCCCTGGAAACCTTAGATAAGGCCCAGCTTTTTGATACCCGTGAGGTGGATGTGTATCTGCTCAGGTCAGACATCTATCTTGAACAAAACCGACTGGAAGAGGCTGAAAGCATTTTGATGGAGGCGCTGAGTATTGCCGACGACAGTGATAAGGATGGTGTGTATGCCGAGCTCAGCGATATTTATGAGATCCAGGAAAATTTCAACAAAGCTTTCGACGCCCTTGCAAAAGCACTGGAGTATAATCCTGCAAGTGAGGATGCATTGCATAAATTGGCGCATATCGTAGATATGACCGACCGATATAACGAGAGCGTTGCCATACATACCGACATCATCGACAAAGACCCTTATGCCTGGCTGGGTTGGTATAATTTAGGCAGGGCTTATGTAGGACTGGGCCTGTATGAAAAAGCACTCGAAAGTTATGAATATGTGATGGCTATCGAGGAGAACTTCGATCTGGTGTACAGGGATGCTGCTGACATATATTACCGGATGGATGATTTCGAAAAATCCATCAGTATGTTTGAAACAGCGCAGGAAAAATCCATAGGTATAGAAGATTACAGTTTCAGGATCGGTTTGTGTTATGAAAGGCTCAACAATTACAAATCTGCCCGTTTTCAATATCGCAAAGCGGCGAGACAGGATCCTTACATGCATGAAGCATTCTTTCGTATAGGCGAAACCTATCGCATGGAAGATCGGCTGGAACCGGCGCTTGTAAACTTCAAGAAAGCCCTGCACCTCGATGATACCAATGAAGACTATGTGTGCACCATCATCAGCATGTATAAGATCCTCGACCGCGAGGAGGATGTATTGGTGCATTTACAAAGGCTGGTCGAGATACGGCCGGATATTCTCAATTACTGGCTCGATTATCTCATTTTTCTGTGCGAGGTAAATCAATATGAAAAGGTAGTGATGGTTGGCGATTCAGCTGTTCGCCGCTGTGGTCAGTATGCCGAATTCTACTATCTGCAGGCTGTCGCAGGTGCCGCATTAGGGGATATGCGCAGTGCCATCATTTTGCTGGAGCACGCACTTTCGCTCGATCACGCACGACATACCATCCTGTATGAGGCCAACAGGGAGATCGCCATGCTGCCGACCTTTCAAAAGCTTATACTGCAATACGGACCCAATTGATGGGGTGGTCAGGCAAAAACCATAAAAACTACCTGTATTTGCGTAATTTTGCCCCTTATATCAATTGTGATTACTGAATGAACTTTACCCTTTCCCGGCTTCCGGAACGCAGCGCGAAACCACGCAAAGAGGGTCTTACCATGGTCATGGATAAAGGCCTTAGCGTTCGAGAAGCGGAAGACATGCTTTCTGTGTCTGAACCATACATCGACCTCATTAAACTTGGTTTTGGAACTGCCTTTGTTACACCGGCCATTGAAAAAAAGATCGCCGTTTATAAACAAGCCGGTATCGCCTGCTATTTTGGTGGCACCCTGTTTGAAGCCTTTGTGATCCGCGGCCAATTTGATGATTATCTACGTCTTCTCGAAACCTACAAGTTAGAATACGCAGAAGTAAGCGACGGATCCATCGAACTGAACCATGATGAAAAATGCGATTACATCAGCAAACTCTCTAAATATGTTACTGTATTGAGCGAGGTGGGTTCAAAGGATGAAAACAAAATGCTTGCCCCATATAAGTGGATCGAACTCATGAAAAAGGAGATCGAAGCCGGCAGTTACAAAGTGATCGCCGAAGCTCGCGAAAGCGGCACTGTGGGTATTTACCACAGCAAAGGCGAAGTGCGTAGCGACCTGATCGATGAGATCCTCACACAGGTGCCACAGGAAAAGATCATCTGGGAAGCCCCGCTCAAAGGGCAGCAGGTGTATTTCATCAAATTACTGGGTGCAAACGTTAATCTTGGAAACATTCCACCAAACGAAGTGATCCCGCTCGAAACTTTGCGATTAGGATTGCGTGGTGATACCTTCCACCATTTCTTGTAATTCCATGGACTTCATCCACTCGTTTGTTGATACTTTTCTGCATCTGGATCAGTATCTCGCTACCTGGATAGACACCTATCAGGCATGGATATATGTGATCCTGTTTGCCATCATCTTTATAGAAACCGGCATCGTGATCTGGCCCTGGTTGCCCGGTGATAGTTTATTGTTTGCAGCCGGCACCTTCTGTGCCATTGGCTCGCTGAATATTTATCTGATGATACCGCTGCTCATCATCGCCGCTGTTAGTGGTGATGCGAGCAACTATTTTATCGGGAAATTTTTCGGTGAAAAAGCAATGAAGCTGCGCTTTCGCAAAAAACCGATACTCAAAAAGGAACACCTCGATAAAACACATGCCTTTTATGAGAAGTATGGTGCAAAAACCATCGTGCTTGCACGATTCGTTCCGATAGTGCGCACCATCGCTCCATTTGTGGCGGGTATGGGCACTATGACCTATAAAAAATTCTTTAGCTACAATATCATTGGCGCCTTATTGTGGATTCCTTCTATTTCGATACTTGGATATATTTTCGGACAAAATGCCTTCGTAAAAGAAAATTTCGAAACAGTAGTGCTGGCAATCATTTTCATTTCCGTACTCCCCATCTTTTGGGAAATGTTTAAAGCGCGCAGAAATAAAAATCAATCGAAAGCATGAAACGCTACGGTTTGATCGGCTATCCATTGAGTCATTCATTCTCGGAACAATACTTCACTGAAAAATTCCGGAATGAAGAGATAACGGATTGCCGCTATGAACTCTTTCCTTTAGAAAATATCGAGGATGTGCGCTTACTTTTTGAGGTGGAGAAAAACCTCAAAGGATTGAATGTGACCATCCCCTATAAAGAATCAGTGATCGAATATCTCGATGACCTTGATCCTGTGGCACAAACAATAGGTGCTGTGAATTGCATCGTGGTCAATGACATCCAGCGCATAGGTTACAATACTGACCATGCCGGATTTCGCGATGCCCTGAAACCCTTATTGCGCGATCATCACACACAGGCGCTGGTGTTGGGCACCGGTGGTGCTTCCAAAGCAGTGATCTATGCATTACGTGAAATGCAGATCCCTTATACCTGGGTGTCGCGTCAGGCTGATCACAAACGCATTGCCTATTCGGATCTGACAGCTGAACACATTCAGTCTCATAAAATCATTATCAATTGCACGCCATTGGGCATGTATCCGGATATTGATTCTTGTCCTGATATTCCTTATTCCGCATTAGGCACACATCATTTGTTATTTGATCTGATCTACAATCCTGCGGATACGCTGTTCATGCAAAAAGGTAAAGCGCAAGGGGCCACTGTTTCCAATGGCTATGAAATGTTACGCTTACAAGCAGAATATGCCTGGGATATCTGGAATGCTGCTCAGGAAGAGCAAACGGCACATAGTTAGAACTCATCTCAAAAATATCTTTGGCGTCTTTTCTGCGTCTTCGCACTTTATCCTTCGTTACTTGAATTGCCCGTACACCGCCAGTATGGGCTGCTTCAAGTGCCTCGGCTAAAGTGCGAATACTT
>JAYRVB010000086.1:0-8848 GCA_041918775.1 Chitinophagales bacterium | reverse complement strand
TGCTTTTCATGATGATGTATTGCACGGTTTTTCCATCGGCCTGAAATACCACTCCGGTTTTATTGCCCAGAATATCTTTTGCATCCACTGCAAAAACACTGGTGGTGCGTGTTGCGGTATCGCCACTGTAGATCATATTTCCGGCAAGGGTATAAGCGATCTCGGAAGGTCCTGTATACACGCGCTTATCCGAAATTTTACCGATTATTGTGGTGGAATCGATAAATAAATAGATATCCGATTGTGCTTGCAACCCTGAGGTGCACAGCACGATCACCAGCAACAGTACCCATCGCGACATTTGCATAATGCTCATTAAAGATACACAATATCGTACGATCTGGCTGCATCCGGAGGATGATACCATTGTGCAACTGATCGATCAACGCTGGCTTCCGCATAAAGTGGTGATCGCAGATATTCGCACGGTAGATGAAATGTGTACCGCTATTCGCGATATGTGGGTGCGTGGTGCTCCATTGATCGGTGCGGCGGCGGCCTGGGGCATGTATCTGGCTGCCTGCGAAGTGCCGGCAAGTTGTGCCCGCGATTTCTTTTTTGAGGAAGCTTACGGAAAATTATTGCGCACGCGACCCACTGCAGTGAACCTGCAATGGGCACTCAATGAAATGCTGCCGGCCATTACCGGAAATGATTCTATCATGGAATCAAAATGGTATGCACGCAATCGCGCCAAGTGGATCGCTGATGATGATGTAAAGATCAATTCGGCTATTGGTGAACATGGGCTCGCACTGATCGAAGCCATCGCTCAAAAAAAATCAGGAGAACCTGTTCACATCATGACACATTGTAATGCTGGTTGGCTGGCCACTGTCGACCGCGGTACGGCCACCGCACCGATTTATCTCGCTGCAGAAAAAGGGATACCGGTGCATATATATGTGAGTGAAACACGACCTCGCAATCAGGGGGCACAATTAACCGCCTGGGAACTGGGTGAAAATCATATTCCTTACACCCTGATCGCCGACAATGCAGCAGGCCTGCTCATGCAGCAAGGTAAAGTGGATATGGTACTGGTGGGCACTGATAGAACTACCGTGGAAGGTGATGTCATCAATAAGGTAGGCACTTATTTAAAAGCGCTTGCCGCACATGCACATCAAATTCCGTTTTATGTGGCCGCGCCTTCTTCAAGTATCGACTTTACCATGCAGGATGCCATGCGCGAAGCTATTATTGAACAACGCGATCCGAAAGAAGTGTTGCAAATTCAGGGCCTGATCGATCAGGAGATAAGGTCGGTTTGGATAGCACCGGAACATGCACAGGCAATAAATCCGGCATTCGATATCACACCGCGAAATTTAGTCACAGGCCTGATCACCGAACGGGGTATTTGCGCGGCGAAACGTGCTGACATAGAGGCCTTGTTTCCTGAGCGACTTTAAGGTCGTGATTCCTTCAAAGTGAGGATCTCTACGATTTCTCCTACCATGCAGATACTGCCGGCGGGTGTACTTTGATAAGTAATATAAACAGTTTTCCCTTCTGATAGCGTAATCGGGAAATTAGTGAGGTTGGTGGGCTCGAGAATTTTATTGTCGGCAATCTCCAATACCCAGCCACAGCCGTCAAGTCCATTGTAATTCCGCAATATGGCGGTAGTTTCACCCGCTTCAGGATTTTGCGTATCTGAACAGGCTGAAAACACCAGGGAACAAAGCAAGCCAAGGGTGAATATCGGTTTCATAGACACTATTTAGGATATGTACACAAATCTCGTGCTATTTTTTCATTTGATTGTCTTTGAAAGGTAAGGTTTAATGGTCGTGGGCGGTTTTGATTAATTTTGAAACATGTCTGTGCACGACGAAGGATATGTGAAGTTTACCAATGCGCATCAATTTGTGGCTATTCCGGTTGAAGTGCCGGAAGTTTTGATCAACATGCGGAATATGCTACATCGAGGATCATTGATCGGAATGTATGCGGATGGGATCGGATATGGGAATATTTCCATGCGTGTAGATGCACATCGATTTTTGATCAGTGGCACACAAACAGGAGCCATGTTTCCGGCGAATGCAGAACATTTTTGTCTGGTAACTGATGCACGTATCTCCGAAAATAAAGTGTCAAGCATCGGACCGGTGGCCGCTTCCTCCGAATCGATGACACATGCAGCCTGCTATGCTGCGTCATCGGAAATTCAAATGGTGATCCACGTACATCACGCCGGTATGTGGCAATATTTTTTGCATCAGGCACCCACTATTGCTGAAGATATTCCTTATGGCACACCTGCCATGGCTGAGGCGTTATTTGCGCACGTATGCGCACTAGGGTCTACAGGTTGTGCATACACTGCGGGACATACTGACGGAATTTTCTTTTTTGCAACGACACCGGAAAATGCCATGCAACTTACAGAGGCGCATTATGCCATCTGGTCGGCAAATAAGGGATAGTGCAAACCACCGATCAGTTTTTTATCCATGGCCACTGCATACAGATTTTCTATGGCCGCTTTTCCTTCTTCGCCAAGTGAAATACTGAAATCATTCACATACAATTGAATATGCTGTTGCATCACTTCAGGCGACATTTCCTGTGCATGGGCACATACATAATCTTTCGACATATCCGGATGGTCGAATGCATATTGCACACTGCGCTGCACCACGCGGTTGATGCGTTGTATGGTGTCAGCTCCGAGGTCGCGGCGCACGGCAATTCCACCAAGCGGGATGGGTAGCTTGTATTTATGTTCCCACCATTCGCCGAGGTCTACAATTTTGCGAAGTCCTTTTTGTTGGTAGGTAAATCGGTTTTCGTGAATGATCAGTCCGATGTCGATATGATCCTGTAACAAGGCTTCTTCAATTTCGGAGAACACCATTTCTTTTTTTGTGGCCGCTTCCGGAAATGCCAGCATGCACAAAAAATTTGCTGTAGTGTGCCGACCTGGTATGCCGATCAAACAAAATTCGATCTTTGATCGCGGTATCTCATCTTTTGAAATCAGGAGCGGTCCACACCCTCTGCCAAGTGCTGCACCGGCATTGAGCAGGGCATAGGCCTGACTTACATACGCATAAGCATGAAAACTCAGTTTCGTTACATCGAATGTTTCGTCGAACGCATTTCTGTTCAGCGTTTCAACATCAGCATGCGTGATCTCAAATTGCAAACCTTCTGTATCGATGCGTTGATGCGCAATAGCATCGAACATAAAGGTGTCGTTAGGACAGGGAGAGTAGGCGAGACGGATGTTCATGTATGGTGTTCGGATAAATAGTCCAGGATATGTTGATTGAGTTGTTTAACAGCAAGCGGGATATTCCAGTTCCGTGTATCGCGTTGTTCCACATAATTGGAAATGGTGCGCAATTGAACGGCAGGCACATGCAGTTGCGCACATGCGTAAAAACAGGCAGCACCTTCCATCGATTCCGTTACCGGTTCGAATAATTGCATGCGCGCCTCCCTGGTTTTTTCAGAACCGGTCACCAGATCAGAAGTAATGCCGCGCACCTGGTCGAATTGGTTAAAAAAAGATGCCCGGGGTGCGGCCATATCGATCCAACCCGACCGGAATGGGTATTCGTCTGGATCTGCTAACCCCAACCTGTAAACATCCGCGAAGCGCTCCCCATCTTCAGCGCCTAAAGATGCAAATCGATCGGAAGTGACCAAAACGCCTGATCCGAGCGGTCGCGTGCGGTCGTATGTTCCGGCGATACCCACCTGCATCACCAGTTTTGGTTGATGGGTAAGTATGGCACGGGTCAGGGAGAAGGCAGTGGCGGCAATACCTACACCGCTGATCAGTAAGTGACATTGAACGGGGCTGCGGTGCAGATGGCAGTGGAGGACGCCTCCTGCAAGCGGAAATTGCTCACCGGCCTCCAATAGGGGTTGCACTTCTTTTGTGGTGGCAGCAACCAGCAATATTTCCATGGGGCTAAGGTAACGTGAAATCTTTGCAGCATGGCAAACGCATTTGCAGGTTGTATGGAAAATGGCGAAATTTGTCGCATGCGTAAGCTGAGTATACTCTTGTTTGCACTGGTGCTTATGGTCGCACAGGTTTCTGTGTTCGGTCAGGCTCTTGTGATGGATATGCCCGCCGATTCTTTATTTACTTTTAAGGATTCACGAGATGGAAAGGAATACACGGCCTTTCGTATCAATGGCGTTGAATGGATGGGTGAGAACCTGCGTCACAAAACAAAAGATAGCTATTGTTATGATGAACGCGGTATGGGTTGCAATGATTTTGGCAGACTGTATACCTGGGATGAAGCGATGAACGCCTGCCCGGCAGGCTGGCGTTTACCTAACCGCAGTGAATGGGATAGTTTGATCGCCTGGACGGGTGGTGAAAAAAAAGCGGGTTATGTGTTGGCTTATGGCGATAGTTTAGGTTTTAAGATTCAATTCGGATATCCGCCGAATTATAATGGCCGCTATAGTGGAAATGGCATACAGGCAAGTTATTGGTCGGCAGATGCTTTTAATGATGCCACAGCCTGGGTATACTATTTTTTAAAGGATAAATTACCACTGAGTTACACGAATTATTTCTCCAAGAATTACGGCATGTCATGTCGCTGTATTCGTGTATCAGACATAGCCACAACTGCTCCTGCTGCAGACTCCACGCAGGAGTGACCTCTGTGCGCAAACGCGCTGTTCTCCTTTTTGAACATTTACCTGATGAATGGCGATACATGATGGCAAACAGGCAGGATGTGTCCTGCAATGAGTCTCTGGCGTGTTATGTTACCTGCGCATGGGGAAGGTCAGCACAGGCTACGTGACATGTGTTGCCGAACTACATGATGAGGGTCATACTTTTCGCAGGATACATGGTCGAATTTTGGGATACATCAAAGAATGAAACCATGAGAAAGATTTCACTCATGCTCCTCATAGCCGTTTTAAGCTCCACAGGAGTATTTGCACAAACTGCCGGGGGTATATTTGAACAGGGACCCGAGATGCAAAGTACACGCATTGCCATTACGATGGGCAGTACATCGAGTGGTGAGATCATTTTATTTGGCGGAAGGGCAGAAGGGTTTATCTCCTCGCCGTATGCCGACATATTTGACCCGGAAACACAAACCTTTACCAATGTGAACATGCTCTATCCGCACGATAATGCGATCGTGATCAGGACAAGTGATGACCTGTTTTTTGTGGCAGGTGGTGGATATGACTGGGGTGTACCGGCATATGCAAACGTAGAATGGTTTGATCCTGAAACACGATTGTTTACTGATGGCGGCAACTTGCTGTATCCTCGTATGCAGGGTAATGGCACCGAATTGACCAGCGGTAAATTACTCATAGTAGGTGGCTGGTACGACCCTGCCGCTGCAGCAAACGCAGAATTATATGATCCTGCAACACAAATATCCACTGCTGCCGGTTCATTGGTTAATCCGCGCAGTAGTGCAATGGTGCTGCCTTGTAATGATGGTGGTGCAGTAGTGTTGGGCGGATATCCTACTTATGGAGGTAATTGTTATCCGGGTGCAGAATATTATGATCCGAATACCAATTCCTTCAGCACATTGTATGCTGAATTAGTACCGCTGATGCCGGGTTATACCACAGCTTTTGACAATGCCAATAAAGAAGTGTCTTCCCTGTATCGCATGCCTGATGGTAAATATGTATTTCTGGTTTGGCGCAAAGATCCGGTAATGGAGTATGGTATCATGACATTTGATCCTGAGACTAAGCAGTTTTCGCTTATACCGTTGGATGCAACCCTCATGGGTGACTATACAGATGCAGGTATTCTGGAGTTATGTCTTAATCAGGAAGAAGGCTTGGCCTATGTGTTAGGCCTGGATGCAGAATCCTCCCTGATGGGAATGGCCTTGGTTACTGTGGATCTGCAAACCGGAAAAGTATATGCACCGGATATGGTATATAACATGCCTGATGGAAAATATATGATCTATGGCAACATGG
This sequence comes from Chitinophagales bacterium, assembly GCA_041918775.1. GTDB lineage: Bacteria > Bacteroidota > Bacteroidia > Chitinophagales > BACL12 > UBA7236. The sequence goes on along the minus strand of JAYRVB010000086.1, from coordinate 2,893 downwards.
TATATATTCCATCCATGGGTAAGATATTATATGCGGGTATCAGTACATCAGCAGCTGATTATTTTCATGCCACTACCGGCACCTATCTGATCACTCCGGATTATACCGTTGATGTGCCAATGCCTGAGATCGAACCAATATGTCAGGTGTATCCAAATCCGTCGCAAGGCATTGTGGAGGTATACATGGAAGTAGCACAACCATCCTCCTTTATTTTCACCATTACCGATATTTCGGGAAGAAGCATGTGTGATGAGATCAGACATGCGGCTGTAGAAGGTGCCTTCAGATGGCGATTGGATATGCAGGATTTTCCGGCCGGATCTTACAATTTATTGATCAGTAGTGAACACATGCAGCTCACTAAGCGGATCGTGATCGTTGACTGATCATTTCGTTACATGACCTAAGCGACCTCCGGGGATGTCATACGTGGCACCCCGGTTTTTTTATATAAAAAGAAAACCCGCCGAAGCGGGTTATTATGAGGTCGGAAGCGGATTCGAACCGCTGTACAAGCTTTTGCAGAGCCTTGCCTAGCCACTCGGCCATCCGACCAGTGAGGCGCAAAAATAACAAAACATCTGAATACCTGCTAAAGTTCTGTATTCGACATTTCTATGATCACACGGTCTACATCTCCACCCAGTGGTGGACGCAGCTTGGCAATGCGCACGGTACAGATCGCATCATGTAGTCCTGATCTGCGCACATTGTGGAGGATATCGGCTGCGGCTGTTTCCAGCAACTGATACCTGTTTTGCATCACTTCCTCCACCGCGCGGTAAGCGATGGCGTAATCGATGGTTTGATGCAGATTGTCCACCTTAGCCTGTATGCCGGGGTCGGCGATCTCCAGGTCTACCACGATATCGTTGCCTTCAGCCTGCTCAAAGTCGTGCACTCCGATAAAGGCCCGGAAGCGCATCCCTTGCAAAATGATCTTAGCCATGAGACAAAGGTATCATTTCCGATGGGGTATGATAGTCCCTTTCTAAGGGCATTTGCGTAACTTTGCCAAAATTTTTCTGTATGCCAAACGACCTGTTTGAAGGAGTAGATTATTACCAGTTAGACGATTTACTGACCACAGAGCATAAACTCATCCGCGATACTGTAAGACAGTATGTAAAACAAGAGATCAGCCCCATCATTGAAGAATACGCCCAAAAAGCGGAAACACCCAGGCATCTGATCAAAGGACTGGCTGAAGTGGGTGCTTTCGGTCCATCGATTCCTGCTGAATATGGCGGTGGTGGATTGGATAATATTTCCTATGGATTGATCATGCAGGAAATTGAGCGCGGTGATAGTGGCATTCGTTCGCTCGTTAGTGTGCAGGGGAGTTTGGTGATGTATCCGATCTATACCTTCGGAACAGAAGAACAAAAAAGAAAATATCTGCCAAAACTGGGTGCCGGTGAATTGATCGGTTGTTTCGGTCTTACAGAACCTGATCATGGTTCTAATCCCGGCGGCATGATCACCAATATTAAAGACCATGGCGATCATGTGATCCTCAACGGTGCGAAAATGTGGATCAGCAATTCGCCATTTGCAGATATCGCTGTGGTATGGGCAAAAGATGAAGAAGGAAAAATTCGTGGGCTTATCGTTGAACGCGGCATGGAAGGATTTTCTACACCGGAAACACACGGTAAATGGTCATTACGCGCAAGTCAGACCGGCGAACTTGTTTTCGATAATGTAAAAGTACCTAAGGAAAATCTGTTCCCCGATATTCGTGGATTGAAAGGTCCGTTAATGTGTTTGTCTACCGCGCGTTACGGGATCAGCTGGGGTGCTATTGGTGCTGCTATGGATTGTTATGATACCGCATTGCGTTACAGTAAACAGCGCGTACAATTCGGTAAACCCATTGCCGGATTTCAATTAACACAGAAAAAGCTTGCCGAAATGGTTACCGAGATCACCAAAGCACAATTACTTGCCTGGCGACTGGGTGTGTTGAAGAATGAAGGTAAAGCTACACCTGCTCAGATTTCTATGGCTAAACGCAACAATGTGCACATGGCCGTACAGATCGCACGCGAAGCACGCCAGATCTTAGGAGGCATGGGTATCACCGGCGAATATTCCATTATGCGACACATGATGAATCTGGAAAGTGTGATCACTTATGAAGGAACGCACGATATTCACCTGTTAATTACCGGCGCAGATATTACCGGTATAGATGCATTCAAATAAGGAATCAAAACAATATCGATGAAAAGGCGCAGGGACATCTCTTGCGCCTTTTTGTTTTATGACCTTCCTGCATTATCTTTAAACACATGCACCCATTTTTAGTCAGGTTACTCACAGAACAATCCAGGAAACGGAAAAACAATCCGAACGATAAAATATCCGATTATGTATTGATGCGCGAATTCAACAGATTGCGCATCAAAGGGAAGCAATTCCTCAAAAGCACCCTGCTCCTGCTGCTTGGTGTGTCAGCAGCAAGTATTGGTTTATTGGGATTTTTATTGCCCAATCACATGATCGATGGCGGCGCCGTAGGTATAGCGCTGCTTTCTGCTGAAGTAGCTGATATGTCCTTTTCCCTTTTGTTCATTCTGATCTCCATTCCCTTTCTGATACTCGGCTATCGGATGATCGGGCTGTCATTTACCATTAAGGCTGCTTTGAGTATCGTGCTCCTGGCGATCGCTGTGGCAAGTGTGGAATTACCGGTGGTTACGGAGGATAAAATTCTGGTAGCCATATTTGGCGGTTTTTTTCTGGGACTTGGTATCGGACTGGTGATGCGCGGTGGCGGCGTGTTGGATGGTACGGAAATACTCGCACTTACCCTCACCAGAAAATTAGGCGTAACGGTTGGTGATGTGATCCTGATGCTCAATATCATGATCTTCAGTGTGGCTGC
>JAYRVB010000085.1:0-3877 GCA_041918775.1 Chitinophagales bacterium | reverse complement strand
GCAAACAGCGGCGCACGGCAAAATGGCCTATGCACCTATCGATGGAAATGCGTTGATGCAAAAATTTCCGGAGATCACGCATGTAAACGATAGCTTACTGCAATTGGGCATTTCCTGTCTGGCCATTGCTGTAAAAAAATCAAAACCGGGTCATGTGCGTCAACTGCATAACCAGTTGGCTACAGAAACCGGATTGCAGCACATCAAATTTATTGCGTATGTCGACCATACTGTTGAGGCTGCCGACAATGGTGTGGTAACCTGGAATACTTCCAACAACATGGATGCGCGCAGGGATGTGTTTATTACTGCGGGTACATCGGGCAATAGTATATGTGGCATGGATGGCACGCGCAAAACCAGGCAATTCGATAATTTCAATCGCCCCTGGCCGAATGTGATCGTTATGGATGACCAGACCATCAACGCGATAGATACGAAATGGGGGCAACTGGGCTTAGGTCCCTTCATTCCTTCGCCTTCGCACAAGTACCTTCGCCAGATCGTAGGTAGGGGAGCAGTGGTAGAGGAATAAAATTGTGCATGGATTCCTTTAACTTAGTGTGTTTAATCCGTGTTAATCTCTTAAACCCGTCCCATCCGTGTTCCTCTTCATCACCACCATACAAAATTACTTCAGCACAATCCCCGACCTGCACAGGACATTGATCATCTGGGGCGGACTCATATTTTTTTACCTCATTGAGTATGCGATCCCACTGATTCGCTTTTCCTATAATAAGGCAAAGCACGCCGGTGTGAATATTTTTTTCACAGTGACCACCATCCTCGTTAATGTATCCCTGGCATTTGTTTTATTAAAGGCTTCAGATTATGTTACTGATCATTCGATAGGATTACTCTACATATTTTCATTATCGCCATGGGTATTTTTTATCGCGGGATTATTACTGATGGACCTCATTGGCGCTTACATGGTGCATTATGTAGAACACAAGGTAAAGTGGATGTGGAAGTTTCATGTGATTCATCACACCGATACCTATGTGGATGCAACAACGGCGAACAGGCATCATCCGGGTGAAAGTATGTTTAGATTTATATTTACCACGATAGCGGTTATTATTACAGGAGCACCCATGTGGATCGTGATGGTGTATCAGTCGCTGTCGGTAACGCTTTCACAGTTTAACCACGCGAATATTAAACTGCCGGCTTGGCTCGACAGCACCCTGAGCTGGATCATCGTTTCGCCAAATATGCATAAGGTGCATCATCACTATGTGCAGCCATTTACAGATTCTAATTACGGAAATATCTTCTCTATCTGGGATCGCCTATTCCGCACCTTCAAAAAGTTACGCCCTGAACAAATTGTATATGGAATCGATACCCATATGGCTCCTGTAGAAAACAGTAAAATAGGCAACCTGCTCCACATCCCATTCCAACCTTACAGAAAACCCGGAAATACAAAGGACCACATATAAAACAGATTTAACAGATGTACACTGATTTGATTTGAGTATGTTTGTTAAATGTTAATATGCTTCTGGTTGAGTAGTTACAAATAAACAGTTCGCTTAACCCAATTAACCGCAGAGAAGCGCAAAGTTTTACGCCAAGACGCGCAAAGGAGGAATAATGATAATCTGCGAAACTCTGCGCCTAACTCTGCGCAACTTTGCGGTTAAAGACATTCAAACACTAAAACAAACAAATGACCCATATTAACCGCATTCACCTACAAACTCACAACTCACAACACACAACTTACAACTTACAACTTACAACTCACAACACACAACTTACAACTTACAACACACAACTTACAACTCACCACTCACCCTACTCCGCCTGATCAATACGAATGTCTCCCGCATCTTCAGATTCAATAGAAATGCTGCCTGTTACATTAAACGTAGTGCGCCGGTTTAATTGATGAAGATACTCAAAGTCATCTTTTTTCGGCTTAAACGTATTGATGTATTTCTCTTCCAATAAAGTGCCTTTTGGAACAATAGCGCCACTTGGTAAAGTAAGGTCTTTATTTACAGAGCTAGGCGATTTTTCGCCGTAGCCTTTGGCGGTTAGTCGTTCAACTGCAATGCCTTTTTCAACCAGATAATTTACAACGCTTTGTGCGCGACCTGCAGAGAGTTTTTCATTATATGCGTCTTTTCCTCGTGCATCCGTGTGAGAATTTATCTGAATGGTCATTGTAGGATTCTCATTCAGCAGGGCAATGAGTTTGTCTAATTCAGGATAAGATTCTGGTCGCAGGTTGGGCGAATCATAATCGTAATAGATGTTTTCCAATCGAATTTCCGCAGTAGTATTTCCTGTAGCCACCGGTATCATATCTAAAACCACTTCTGCATAAATCCGCAAGGTGTCTCCGGGTTTGCCTTTATAATCGGAAATGCGCACCACTGTGCTGTTATTGAAAAATCCTTCCTTAGAGCCGGTAAACTTATACTGTTTAGTGCTGTCAACAAAAAAACTAAATAAGCCATCATCAGAAACCGTAAATCTGGCCACTTCTAGTTTTTGGTCGGGAAACACCAGCGTAGCTGTAGCCTGATCGAGTGGAATGGTATCTGTTACTTTTGAGTTTACATCCATTTCCACTTCATATACTTTACGACTCACTTTGCCATATAATACATACAGTGGCGGAGGCAATTTCTTTTTTGTTTTCACATACACATACAGATCGTCATCGCCTTTACCACCCGTTCTGTTGGAAGTAAAATAACCTGCGGCGAGGGTATCCGTACCGGCAAATTGTTTTGCGTCCAGTTGGATCAGCCCAAAATCATCCGCACCGGAATTGATGGGATATTCCAGGTTTTTAATATTGCTGAATTTTCCGTTTTTGTACGTAGCACTGAAAATATCCAATCCACCCATACCCGGATGTTTGTCAGACGAAAAATAAAAAGTGCCATTCTTATCAAAATTGGGAAACACCTCATTGCCCTTGGTATTGATCACCTGCCCGACATTCGTAGCTGCATCCCAACCTTCAGCATTGCGCTTGCTCATATAGATATCTGCACCGCCGTAACCATCCGGATTTGTAGCGGCAAAAAACAGCGTTTGTCCGTCGGGCGACAAACAGGGCGTGCCAATATTCATGGTATCCTCAAAGAAGGGCAACAATTGCGGTTCAGTCCATCCACCATCAAATTGATAAGTGCTGAAATATAATCCGCAGTAATCATCCACTTTCCTGTCGTCAGATCCACAACGTGTAAAATACACTTCCGTATAGTTACTATTGAAACAGGCCGCACCATCATTGTATGCACCGTTAAAAGGTCCGCTGAAGGGTGTTGGCGAAGAAAATGCACTTACCCCTTTGATATCACTCACAAAAAAATCATAAAACTTATCCCCTGTCCATGAATCCGTATTTTCTCCTGAAGCATCAGTTCTTGATGAGGTAAATACAAGCTTGTCGTTTTGATACAGTACAGGTTGAAAATCTGCATCCGTGCTATTGAGTGCACTCAATGCAGAAACATACGTATCACGCGCGTATGCATCTTCCTGGCGCTGCATCCAGCTGATCGCATCATTACATGCCTGTATCTCCAGGGTCATTTCCGGCCTGCGGAAAGGTTCTTCGATCAAATACTGATTAAAATATTTTAAGGCCTCCGGATAATTTTCCTGAGCCTTCAACATATACGCATATTGCAACAAGGCATCGCTGCCATAGCCCAGGTCGTTGGCCTGGAAATACCATTCAGCTGCACGATCATACCTGTTGTTCGCCGCATAGCTTTCGCCGATCTGAAACGCTATTTTGGCCTTGTCATCAGGCATCTCCGCTTTGGCAAAATCTTTCTGCAACAATTCTGCAGCGAGCTGATATTTTTTTAAGGCATATGCTGTTTGTCCATCCTGT
>JAYRVB010000084.1:0-5766 GCA_041918775.1 Chitinophagales bacterium | reverse complement strand
ATATTAAATTGAATTATACATTTAATTTTCGTAATAATTTCTTCACCTATGCCCACATGCATAACTACCATGGCACAGAATACCAAAATACGTTGTTGCTCGATGCCGATTGCGCAGACTTCAAAAGGTATGGGCTCGATCCTGAAGACTACATAAATGACCGCCTTTATCTTAGAAGAACAAACTACTTTGTAATGAAACACCTCAGCCCTATTGCAGGACAGGATTTAAAATATATTCGAAACAATCAATACATTTCTTATTTGAACCCTAACATTCAAACAACTACTTTCCTAAATACAACATTGGATACAATTTATGTCTATTACTCTAATATCAGATCCTCCGATCAAAATTACCTGGTAAATGGACAAGATATAGGCAGATTATTGCCTGACCATCCAATATATGGTGAGCCAATCGGCATTCAGTTTGGTACTGCCTTTATCAAATGTATCGATGCACTGCAACCATACAGCACATCGGGCAAAAGCACTATTTATGACCTAAACACCTGCTACGATTGCCATAGCACTTTTGATTTCTGGCATCCATATGAAATTATGCCTGAAAATCCACCTTCAATTCGTTACTTTGAAAATGTGCCCGCCTGCATTACCACACCGGACATAAATGAAATCTGTGTCACTGTACCCGGATATTCTATTGGCTACTTCAAAATTCCGGTAAGTGCAGTATACGCTACACCGAAGTTTTCCATCATAACCGAAAATACTGACCTAATAGTTTTTCCAAATCCGGCAGGTACAACAATTAGATATACAAGTCATTACGCCATCGAGGCAACCAGAGGTGAAATCCACAGCGTAGCAGGTATTCATATACTCAACTTTGATCCGGCACAAATAAATACTATCGACATCTCAACACTCTCTTCCGGGGTGTACTCACTGACACTAATCGGAGAATTTGGAAAAATTTCTACTATGTTTATCAAACAATAAGCCATGATCTCATTTCAAAATAGACTTACTCAATATACACTCTTGTCGTCGTCATTTCTGGCAGCACACAGTGCAAATGCTGATGTGGTATATACAGATGTTAACCCCGATATCACCCTTACTGAATTCAACTCAGAGATATCTATTGATATGGATCATAATGGCGTTGATGACTTCACCTTTAAAAATTGGAATAAGGATTTGACCATGTATAATTCATACATGGAACCGCGTGCATATTTGGATTTATTTGTACAATGGGTAGGACCGGCAGTCGAAGGTCTTAATAGAATTGCCGGAGAAACCAGTTTTCATTATTTATATAATGTTGGTGTATTTGTTTATTATTATCCGTATGCCATGCAATCCGGTGACTTGATTTCACCCGAATTGAATTTTTATCCAAATCATTATTTGCAAAGCATGGCAAAAAAAGCATATACGGCCTCGGATGACACACCGCGATTTTATGGCAGTGCCGGTTATTGGGCACCCGGTGTTGATGAAAAATTTCTGGCTGTATATTTTGCCGACGCTGATGAACTTATGCATTACGGTTGGATACGCTGTTCAATTATCGATACTGCAGCCGGCATTATCATCCACGACTATGCCTATGAAGACTCTCCGGAAACCCCTATTATTGCAGGTGCTACTTTTTCTGATAATTCCATTGTAGATAATGCCACGTATACCCTTTACGCCTATAACAGTATATTGTTTATATATCTAAATACCGACACTGTAAGAAATATGCATGTGGATGTTTATGATTTACAGGGAAAACTCGTTCACGAGCAAGAACTTTCGCAACACTTTTCTCAGATACCACTTGATTTGCCGTCGGCTGCTTACATTGCCAGAATACGCAAGGGGCCTATTCAACAATATGCTATAAAATTCTTTTTATAAAACTGCAATGACACCTGTCAATCCAGAGTAGCATTTACCTTATAAAATGAGCTGCCTTCTAAAAAAGTTCCTGCAAACTCATAAGCCGGATTCTGTTTGAATTTCTATCATTTATCTGGTCCGTACGTTGCCGCACGGATCTTGCTGCCTACCCGCCGAAGATTAAAGCGAGCAGCTTTTCTTTTACTCCGGCTTATTTGGCATTGTAACCCGCAGGGTTTACCCGATATATGCGTTACCGCAATATCCGTGAGCCCTTACCTCACGTTTTCACCCTTACCCCGAGGCAAAGTGCAAGCACTTTTAGCGAGGCGGTAATTTTCTGTGGCACTGTTCCATAAGCAACAAGTTGCCCTCCATCTGTTAGATGGTGCGGTGCTCTGTGTTATCCGGACTTTCCTCTCTCCCACCCTGCCGAAGCAGGCAGGAAAGCGATAGAACGGTTTGCAGGAATGAAGTAAAGAACGCTTGGGGGATAAAATTACCGGAAATGTAGCAAAAAATATGCCTGATGATGTGCAGATCCCGCTTAGGCGGGATGTCGCTGCGCTCCATGTGCAAATGTGCAAATGTGCAGATGTGCAAGTGTGAAAGTGTGGAAGTGTGGAAGTGTGAAAGTGTGAAAGTGTGCAGGTGTGCAGATGCGCAGGCGTGCAAATGGGTGGATTGGTATTTGGTGATACCGTTGAGGCGGGATGTCGCTGCGCTTCATGTGCTGATCACTGGTGTCCGGGGAAAGTTACATAGTGAAATAATTGTTACACTATTTCAGAAATTCTGCATTCTTGATCCTCACCCCCTGCCCCTCTCCTTCTCATTTCAACCTACGGTCGCAATGTAAGGAGAGGGGAGTATGGTACATACTTTAAGTAAGCATACTCCCCTCTCCTTGTAATTTGATGCAATCAAATTACAAGGAGAGGGGCTGGGGGTGAGGATCAAAAATGTGCAGATCTTGCACGTGACAGCACTCTTGAAGAGTATGTGCGAGTGTGCGAGGCTAACCTGCTAACTTGCTAACTTGCTAATTTGCTAACCCCGCTTTGGTGGGATGTCGTTTCGCTCCACTTGCTAATTTACACATTTATGAGGTTGTTCAATCTTCGAGATGGATTTCGGTGGCGCCGAAGCCGAAGCGGGGGGAGTAGTTGTTGTTGTGGCTGCTGACTTCGGGGTATTTTTTTAGGGCTTTTTCGATCTCTTGTTTGAGAATGCCTTTTCCGAGTCCGTGTACTACGTAGATCTTGTGCATGCGCAGGCGGATGGCCTTTTCGAGAAAATTGCGGAATGCGTGCATCTGTGTGGTGAGGATCTCGGTGTTGTTCATGTGTCGATGATCGGGTACCAGCTTTTCGATGTGCAGATCGATATGATCGGGCATGTGTGCTTTTTGCAACACCTCATGATGCGCTTCCACTTTTTTCTTCTGAGCAAAATCGAAATCAGGTTTTGCTTTCTTTTCTGCTTCCGGTTTCCGGATGATGGATGCATCTGTGATGGGCACTTCAAACACAAACTGTTGGGACTCCAGATATGCTGCGGATTGTAGTTTCGCAATATATTGCTTCGCCCTCAACTTGTTTTGATGATCGGCCACCTGAATGGTAACGCCTGCAGGGTCTTTTTTCCAACATTGCATATGCCAGGCCGGGCGATCGTTGATCTGATCGGGTTTGCAGGTATGCAGAAAAATTTCCCCTCCTCGTGCCAATGGTTTTCGGATGGTGGTATGCACCTCATCGTTGAGGAACCAGATATATTGACATTGCAGTTCGACTTCAGAGAAATTTTGCACGATTATATCGAAATGCTGCAACTGACCCGACAGATTGTGCTGTGCTTTCCATACGATGTATACGCCTTGTGTAGCAGGCAGTGCAGGGTTATCACCTGATTCAGATACCTGCGTTTTGGCTTTTTGGCCAAATTCTTTGGTAGCAGCAATATCGTTCTTATGCGCCTGATACAGCTCTCCATCCGCAAGAATAAATGCTGTGCTGCCATCATAATACTGCACGATACCGGTTATGCCGGAATCGAGTATCACCACCTCTTCACCAACAGGGATCAACATGATTTATATACCTTTGAGTCGTTACAAAGGTACGCATGAAAGCAACGATCAAGTGGAATATTGCCCAAAAAGCCGAACGCACATGGTGGCAACGGTACCTGAAAGGCAAAGATGTGCAGGCTTATCACAATTGGAAACGCAACTATTGGGCGGGCATTTTAGCATCCATCCGATCAACGGCACCGATAACATCCGGCATGCGAATACTGGACGCCGGATGCGGTCCTGCAGGGATATTTATGCAGTTTGAATCTTGCCAGGTGGATGCAGTTGATCCACTCCTGGATGAATATGCTGCTGACCTGCCACATTTTAAACCGGAGATGTATCCGTATGTTACTTTTCATGCCACTCCTTTGGAAAATTATCGCGCGGAGCATCTCTACGACGTAGTCTTTTGCATGAATGCCATCAACCATGTATCTGATATAGAAGCGAGTTACAACCTGTTGGTGAACATGGTGAAACCCGGTGGTAAATTAGTTGTGAGCATTGATGCACATAATCATGCTTTTTTCAAACATCTGTTCCGTTTGATCCCGGGCGATATCTTACATCCGCATCAATACGACCTGGAAGAATATGCCGCATTTCTCACCAAACGCGGCTGCACCCTGCTGCAGACAGAAAAGCGGAAGCATGAATTCTTTTTTGATCACTATGTGCAGGTGGCTCAAAAGCAATAAAGCCATACACAGGTCGCTTAAAAATACAAGGGACGAAATTTTACCCCTTGTCCCTGATTAAACTCAAGTGCCGGTGCAGGAATTTTTACGATGTTCAATACATTGAACAACATTTTCAAATAAGGTGATTCAGTAGGAATTTGGGACAGGTCGATGTCGAGCGAAAGATAGTATTGTCGGTACCGATCAATGTCATCATACCTCGTGAGCATTTCCGGGGGACAATCTTCGGGTTTCATATTCGGATCATCGCACCAGGCATTTTCGTAGCCGCCTAAGAGGCCTTCTACAGAATATCCGCCGGAAATCATCAGCCATTTCGGGAATCGCGACGATTCGGGTAAGAACATGGAGGGATTTACGCTCAGCCAGGTGGTTTGTCCGTTGTAATCCTTCAGCACTTTTTCAGGCCCGGTGGTGCCAAACAATGATGCGGCGCGATCCTGTACGATTTGATCATACTGCGTATAATCCGTGAAATGTGAAGAGAACTTGACTTTTATACGTTGCTCATCCCACAAAAAATACTGACCGGTGCACAAACCTGCGCCGAGTGAATTGGCTAAAAAATCGCCCGGACTAAATCCCCATTTTTCGGAGAATCCATCAAATACCTCAATCGTCAATTGTAATATTGAGCCGGTAGCCGCACCTGCCCAGTACGCTTTATGCTCATCCATACCGGTCCACTTATAAAAATGGGTGGTGATATCTGTTTCGAAGTAGGTGGTATAAAAATGCCCCATCTTATCATACTGCAACCATTCGCCATTATCATTAAAAAAATGAAAGGCCTCTAATGGATAATCTTTGTACCAATATTGATACAGGGCAATACTTGCTCCGGCATACAAAGTAGCTTCAGTTCCTAATATAAGGCCCAGTCGCTTCGCATTAAAGGTGTCGGATGGTGTAACAAACCGGGTCAGGGGCGATTGTGCCTTTGCCGTGGTGGCCGTAGACATCAAACATATCCAAACCAGTAACCATGCGCTAACGAAACGGTATACGATGCACATCCGTCTTTTACCTGCTTCTGAAATGGACGAAGTCAGAAATTGCACGTGAACCATTGCCATCATGAACCAGACAGCAGTATGGATTTAACTGTTTCGAGGATCTTGTCGGT
>JAYRVB010000083.1:0-5504 GCA_041918775.1 Chitinophagales bacterium | reverse complement strand
TTCCGGTTCCTATAAAGTTGTTTTTTCATATATCGGGTATGAAACACAGGTGAAGGAGGTAAACCTGCAGGCTGATGTGCGCCTGAACGTAAATATGAATGCCGGCCAGATGCTGGAAGAGATCGTTGTGAGGGCAGACCGTTCCGAAGAAAATGTTCAAAGTACGGACATGGGGCGTGTTGAGCTCGATATTGAACAAATAAAAACGATCCCTGTATTATTTGGCGAGGTAGATATTTTAAAAACGATCCAGTTGTTGCCCGGTGTTGGTGGAGCAGGGGAGGGGAACACCGGTTTTTATGTGCGCGGCGGTGGACCTGATCAGAATTTGATCCTGCTGGATGAGGCTGTGGTGTATAATACCGGACACCTCTTCGGTTTTTTCAGTGTATTCAATTCAGATGCCATCAAAAATGTGAACCTCGTTAAAGGAGGCATGCCTTCCATGTATGGCGGTAGGTTAAGCAGTGTGGTCGATGTGCAGATGAAAGAGGGAAATAATCAGGACTATACAGCAGAGGGCGGCATCGGTTTGATCGCCAGCCGACTAACACTCGAAGGCCCCATAGTGGAAAATAAAAGTTCATTCATTCTTTCCGGTAGGAGAACCTATATTGATGCCATCATCACCCCAATACTAAAAGGCACTGAGTTTGAAGGTAATGGATATTATTTCTACGATCTGAATGCCAAAGTGAATTATACGTTTGATGATAAGAACAGAATATTTGCCAGTGGCTACTTTGGACAGGATGTGTTCAGGTATGTGGCGCCCGATAACACCCTCAACGTAACGGTGCCTTGGGGTAACGCAACCGGTACGGCGCGTTGGAACCATTTATTCAACAATAAATTGTTCATGAACGTGAGTGCCATCTATAACAGCTTTGATTTCAGCGTGGAAAGTGCATTTCAGGATTTTAATTTTAATTTATATTCAGGCATACAGGATTGGAATGGAAAAGTAGATTTTGATTATTATCCGAATGCCAATCACAATGTGCGTTTTGGGGCAAATTACATCTACCACACATTTACCCCATATTCCGCAGAAGGCAATTTTGAGGAAGTAGAATTTTCTACGGATACCCTCAGCAAAAAGTATGCGCACGAAGCAGGTATTTATATTCAGGATGAGTTTGATATCACCAAACGTCTTAAAGTGAATATCGGGGTGCGTGGTAGTTATTTTGCACAGGTGGGACCTTATAATGATATCGTTTACGATCCAGAAACCGGATTGACGATCGTGGATACCATTTACTATGCACCCGGAAAAATGATCGCCGATTATTATGGGATTGAACCGCGTTTCAGTATGCGATTTATTATCGATCCGGCCAGTTCCATTAAGGCCGGTATCACTTACAATAATCAGTATATCCACCTGGTCAGCAGTTCAACCAGTACCCTGCCTACAGATCTTTGGATCCCCAGTTCGGATAAAGTAAAACCGCAGGTGGGGGTGCAATATGCCCTGGGGTATTTTCGCAATTTCAGGGATAATGCCTATGAAACCAGCGTAGAGGTGTATTATAAAGACCTGCGCAATCAGATCGAATTTGCAGATGGGTATGTACCGGAATTAGGCCTCGATATTGAAGATAATTTCGTGTTCGGTCGCGGCCGGAGTTATGGTGCTGAATTTTTTCTGAAGAAGTCGCAGGGGAAATTCAATGGCTGGATCGGATATACCTTGTCAAAAACAGAACGTCAGTTCAACGACCTGAATACCGGCGAAAATTGGTTCCCTACCAAATACGACCGCACCCATGATCTGGAAATTGTGGCCGTATACAAGCTGAACGACAGATGGGATTTTGCTTCAACCTTTGTTTATGCTACCGGGCAGGCTACCACCATCGTGGAAAGTTTTTACGTGATCGGTGGCGAATTGCAAACAGATTATGGCCCACGAAATGGATACCGTTTGCCGGCTTATCACCGTTTGGATATTTCTGCCACGTTACACAACAAACCGGGCGCCTGGTATGAGAGCAGCTGGAATTTCTCTATATACAATGTATATAGCCGGAAGAACCCGTATTTTATTTACACCACCTATGAAGGCGATTTTGCCTATGGTTCAGTAGATGTGCAGGCTAAGCAGGTAAGTATTTTCCCTATTATACCATCCGTAACATGGAATTTTTCCTTTACCGCACCTGAACGGAAAAAAACAGAAGGTGTAATGTCAACCCCTAAGTATTAAGGAATATGAAAAATGTAAATATGCGTGTTGGAATTATCGCTGTGATCGTGGGTATGCTTGTGTTTTCAGGATGCACCACAGATATTACTTTGGATATTCCTCAACCTGAATTAAAATATGTAGTGGAAGGCAATATAGAGCCGGGATTGCCACCATTCCTTACCCTCACGAGCACAATTCCCTTTTATGGAGAGATCAATTTCAATGAGGTGGATAATTATTATGTCCACGATGCTGAAGTGATCGTAAGCGATGGCGTGAACAGCGTTACACTAACAGAATTCTGCCTGTCGGAGATCCCGGATGAGCTCATTCCGTTGGTTGCGGCATATCTGGGTGTTGAATTAGATTCGGCCGGAGATTTTCCGGTGGATATTTGTTTGTATACCGTTCCGGATATTTTTACCGGCACGCCGGCATTTGTTGGCGAGGTTGGCAAAACCTACAGCCTCACCATTAACCACAACGGCAACACACTCACCTCCAGTACCAGCCTCCTTGAACCGGTGCATATGGATAGTTTGTGGACAGAACCCCACGATGATCCGGAGAATGATTCGCTGGTGCGTTTATACGTTCGACTTTCTGAACCTGAGCCACTGGGCGACTACTATCGATATTTTACACAACAGAATTCTGAAGCGTTTTATCCGGGCTTTTCCAGTGTGTTCGATGATAAACTGGTGAACGGAGTAACATTCACCTTTACCCTCGACAGAGGATTTAATCCGGCTGAGGAATTTGATCAGGAAACCTACGGGTACTTCTGGAAGGGTGATACGGTTGTGTTGAAATGGTGCAGGATAGATTACCCTACCTTCGATTTCTGGCGGACCCTGGAGTATGATAGTGGCACCGACGGGCCATTCTCCTCTGCTACGATCGTGCAGTCGAACATCAACGGCGGATTGGGTATCTGGTGTGCCTATGGGGCAGCCTATGATACGCTGATCATAGCCGAATAGGAGATTGTATATTTTTCAGGTCATTTTCTGAAGGCGCGGTGCAAACCGGGGTATATACGCTTAACAATCACTTTACCTTCGCAGTGAACAAATCCATCATTAGCATGAAAAAAATCGCTTTTATTGTATTGGCCGGTGCTATGTCATTGAGTCAATTGAATGCTCAGGTTGAGCAAGGCACCATTATTATTGGAGGTGCTTTAGGTATTAACAGTTCATCATCTACATTCACATTCGGCGACGAAGATCCGGTGGATGGTCCAAAGTACTCCAGCTTGTCCATTACACCTTATGGCATGTATTGTTTGTCTGATAATTTTGCAGTGGGCCTCGGAATCGGATATGGCTCCAACACGGTAACCACTATGGGTGGTGCTGCTGCTGATGTTGAATTGAACGACAAAGAAACATCATTCAGTTTCCAACCAATGGTGCGCTATTATTTTGTGAATGAAGACAGATTCATGATCTATGCCGGATTGGGTGTTGCAATCGGCATGGGTACTTACACAGATGAGTATGTTGACTTCGATGAAGATTTTAATGAGATCGTATCATCTGAAGAAAGCAAGATCAGCACTATGAGCGTTGGTGTAGGCCCGGGTGCAAGCATCATGTTAGGCGAAAAGCTGACATTCGACATGAGCTTCGGTTCTATCGGTTACTCCAGCTACAAAATGACTGACGATGGCGCTGACGCCGGAACATCCGACGACAGCGAATACAAAGAAGGCGGCTTCGGTATCAACTGGGCTAACGGCTTTGGCTTCGGCATTTCATTTTTGTTGAATTAAGCTTTCAACAGTATAGTATTTTTAAGGCGGGATGGTGACATCCCGCTTTTTTTTTGGGATAGGGCGATTTAGTGCGGTGGTGCGGTAGTGCGGCGGTGCGGGGATTGTGTTCATGTGTTCATGTGCTCATGTGTTCATGTACGAATACAAATTAGGGCCTGTATTGGCTGCTCATGGAGTACAGCGACATCACGCCTTAGCAGGATCATCACATCAGCAAATCATCACATCAGCAAATCATCACATCATCACATCAGCACATCATAAAAAACGAATCTTCCCCGATGAACAATAAATTGTACATGTGTACAACTCCGTTCATACCCACTCTTGTACCGCGTACACGAAGCCTATACCTTTGGATCATACAATAAAGGAAAACAACACGACGTTTAGCATCCACTTTAGATAGAAAGCAGTTCTCATAGGTTCAATACCCCGGAAAATTACAGGTCAAGTATGAAAAGGAGACGGCCCCGAACACTCGGGGTCGTTTTGTTTTTGGGATATACCTATTAGCTAAAAACGCATATATTCGCTTATACATACGAAAGTGGGAAGAGATGACGTTATTATGACAAGTCGTTCCTGAACCCACACACGTAACACACTTTTTGTTTACCAGACAGGAGTATATGCGACAAGTCATTTTCTGTTTCTGTGCTGCCTTACTTTTGGCAGCTTGTGCAAAGGATGAGGTTATACATGAAGACCTGATCATCGACGGGAACGAGCCACCGGATGTTACCGGGGTTTCCAGTGTTGCCGTAAATAATTACATCAACAGCCTTTATATCGACCTGTACGGGAGAACACCCACCAGCGATGAGCTCTTATCAGCTTCTGAGTTGCTCATTGCTGGAAATTATGATTCACTCGCCCGACTAGATGTTGTGCAGGGTTTGATGAATGAATGGGAGTATTACAAGAATATTAACCTCCTGACATCCCAATTGTATTTAGTGGATGTTGATAGTATGAGTATCCAATATCAGATCGACTATTGGGAATACCTCGTAGACCTGTATACCGATCTGGGTGATCCTACATTAGCTGCTCTATATACATGGGAATTAAACAGATTGTATCCATTGGCCAGCGCGCATGTCGACCTTTCGAATGAAACCATCGGCATGTCGGAGTATCTGCGGATTTATCTGGATAATTATTATTATGATCAGGTAAACATGGGGAGTCTGAATTTTGTGATCTCCTGCTTTGTAAATCTGTTTCATCGATATCCTACCGATGACGAAGAAGCCAGTGGCGTAGCCATGGTAGATGGCGCAACGGAGCAATTATTCCTCATGGATGGCAGTTCAAAAGGAGATTTTATGGATATCATGACCACCACACCTGAATTTTATCAGGGTTTGGTCATCAATGCTTACACCACTTTTCTTGCCCGCAATCCTACTGCAGCAGAGATCGATAAACACATGCAGGAGCTGATTGACAGCGGCGACTATAATGCATTAAAGAAAACAATTTTAATTAGCGAAGAATATGCAGGTTTCTAAAAGTGTCATAGGA
>JAYRVB010000082.1:0-4181 GCA_041918775.1 Chitinophagales bacterium | reverse complement strand
TACCTCATTTTTTATTTTCAGGGTGAACCATATCTGAATCCTGATTTTCTGGATATGGTGGCCTATGCACATAAAAGAAAAATATATACAGCCACTTCTACCAATGCCCATTATCTGACAGATGAAATGGCGAAAAAAACGGTAGAGAGCGGTATGGACAGACTGATCATTTCAATTGATGGCACCACGCAGGAAGTGTATCAGCAATATCGCGTGGGTGGAAAGCTGGAAAAAGTATTGGAAGGTGCACGTAATATTATCAAGTGGAAAAAAGAACTGAAGTCACATACACCATTTGTCATCTTTCAGTTTCTTGTCGTGAAACCCAATGAGCATCAGATAGAAGATGTCAAAAAACTGGGTAAAGAGATCGGTGTAGATGAGGTGGCTTTCAAAACAGCACAGATCTATGATTATGCGCAAGGCAACGACCTTATTCCCACTATAGATTATTATTCGCGTTACGCCAAACAGGATAATGGTACTTATACCATTAAAAATAAATTGCTCAACCATTGCTGGAAAATGTGGCATTCCTGTGTGGTTACCTGGGATGGTGCCGTAGTGCCTTGCTGTTTCGATAAAGATGCCGATCATAAATTGGGCGACCTGCAGCAACAGGATTTTAAAACACTGTGGCAAGGCCCTGCCTATCAAAATTTCCGTTCGGCATTGTTGCGCTCGCGCACTGAAATAGATATTTGTAAAAACTGTACGGAAGGCACCAAAGTGTGGGCCTGATCTTTACCATGCATAATCGTCGGATATTTCTGGAACATCTCGCACCCACCAGCGATGCGCCATTGGCTATGGAGATGCTGCGTGCAGAAGGGGTGTATATGTATGATGCCGACGGCAAAGCTTATCTCGATCTGATCAGTGGCATTGCAGTGAGTAATATCGGTCACGGACATCCAAAGGTTAAAGCAGCAATAACGGCGCAGGTAGAAAAATATATGCACCTGATGGTATATGGCGAATTAGTGCAATCACCACAGGTGCAATATGCAAAATGGCTCACCGACAGATTACCCGCCACCCTCAATAGTGTATATTTTGTCAACTCCGGATCCGAAGCCACCGAAGGTGCATTGAAACTCGCCAAGCGATGTACGGGTCGACCGGAGGTGGTAAGTTTCAGGCAGGCTTATCACGGAAGTACCATGGGCGCATTAAGTGCCGGAAATGAGGAGTCAAGAAAAAATGCATTTCGTCCACTTATTCCTGAAAATCGCGTGCTGCCTTACAATGATGTTCATGCGTTGCAACATATCACATCGCACACCGCAGCCGTATTAATAGAACCTATACAGGCAGAAGCAGGTGTCATCATTCCGGATCCTGCATATTTGCATGCACTGCGCAGGCGATGTGATGAAACCGGTGCACTGTTGATCTTTGACGAATGTCAGACAGGCTTCGGAAGAACAGGTACCTTGTTTCATTTTGAACAGACCGGTGTAGTGCCGGATATTTTATTGTTGGGCAAGGCAGTTGGTGGTGGAATGCCTCTCGGTGCATTTATTGCAAGCCGCGAACACATGCGCAAATTCACTTCTGATCCGGTGCTCGGACATATCACTACATTCGGCGGTCACCCCGTGTGTTGTGCAGCAGGATTGGCAGCTGCGCAGGTGTTGGAAGAAGAAGATCTTTTGGCGCAGGTGTCCGACAAAGGAAAAATTTTCGACAGTTACTTCGCGCAACATCCTCGAATAAAAGGCTTTCATCGCAGCGGCTTATTCATGGCGATACACATTGGCGATGTTGCCCGCAACATGCAGATCATCCACGACCTCATCGCCGAAGGCATTTTTATTGATTGGTTCCTCTTTGCCGCAGATGCACTCCGCATCGCACCACCACTCACAATTTCCGAACAAGAGATACACACCGCCTGCAAACGCATCGCCCAAAGAATCAACAGTTAACCCAAAAACTGTCGCGTGATAAATAACACGGTTCGTTCACACATGCAATAATTTGAAGAATGATTTTGGGAAAAATGACATTCCCGTAAATGTCTTCATACTTTGTTTCGATGCCACATGATCGTCGCTCCTCGCATTTCCACTCCTTCTAAATAATACCCATCCCAGAAACATCAGCAAACTGCCAACACGCTGCTGCGAACACAATTGCGCACTGTACTTACAGCAGGATATTCTCCCTCCACTCAAACACAATCCAAATCCCAAATGTCGCCCCTACAGGGCTTGTGTTTTTTTGTTGCAGCATGGTAAGTGTAATGTCGCCCCTATGGGGCTTGCATTTTTCCTTTTTGTTGTCCTTCCTTTTCCATTCCTCCTTACTCCTCTTTCCTTACTCCTCTTTCCTTACTCCTCTTTCCTTACTCCTCTTTCCTTGCTCCACTTTCCTTCCTCCTCTTTCCTTCCTCCTCTTTCCTTCCTCCTCTTTCCTTCCTCCTCCCTCATTTTTCCTTTTTCCTTATCTTTATCGTATGCGTCGCATAATTTTCATACTGTTTTTCCTCATAACCACCACTCAGTACGCATCCGCTCCTGCACCCTGGGGATTTTGGGGGCATCAGCGCATCAACAAAATGGCTTTATATACTTTACCGGAAGACCTTTTTGGATTCTATAAGCCGCACATGGATTATGTGACCACCCATGCCGTGGATCCGGATAAACGGAGGTATGCAGTTACGGATGAAGCACCCCGACATTATATCGACCTCGATCATTATGGAGAACCACCATTTAACGAAGTGCCCCGGAAATGGAATGATGCAGTGATCAAATTCACTGAGGATTCGTTGATGAGTTACGGCATCGTGCCCTGGCATATCGAGCGGATGATGTATCGGTTAACGGATGCTTTTCGGAATAAGGATGTTAATTATATATTAAAAAATACTGCAGATCTCGGTCATTATGTGGCTGATGCACACGTGCCATTGCATTGTACGGAAAATTACAACGGACAACTGACCAATCAGGTAGGCATTCACGGATTCTGGGAATCGCGGATTCCCGAATTGTTGGGCGAGCAGTACGATTATTTCGTAGGTAAAGCAGAATATATTCCGGATGTCAACGCTAAGGTCTGGGATATCGTACTAGCCAGCAATGCCATGGTGGATTCTGTGCTGTTGTTAGAGAAACAACTGAATGCGGAATTTCCACCCGATAGAAAATACAGTTACGAAACACGCGGTGCATCCACAGTTCGGGTATATTCTAAAGAATATACCATGCGCTATAACGAATTACTCAACGGAATGGTGGAGCGCAGGATGCAGGAAAGCATCATCCAGCTCGGAAGCTTCTGGCTCACAGCCTGGATCAACGCAGGAAAACCCGACCTCACCGGAATTGTCATGCGCGCATGGACCGAAGAGGAATTAAAAGAAATGGAAGAACTGGATGCTGCATATGGGAAAGGAGAAATAAAAGGACGCGGACACGATGATCATTGATTCCGCAGCTACTGCACAACATGTTTAATGAGCTGATTAGCCGGATCTAGCTTAAATACAAAGGAACACGGAGCCTGCGGCCGCTGATTGAACAGATCTTCGCTGATTCCGTTGAATCAGGATTTCGATGTATGCTCTACACCGCGGACACACTTGCACATGGAGCGCAGCGACATCCCGACCCCTCGGGATCAGCAAATCAAAAAAGGCTGCCCTTTCGAGACAGCCTTTTCTTTAGAATACTTTTCGTCTATTTACTGATCACCATTTTACTTGATGATAGTGATCCGGATGTTTGCACCTGCACATGATATATGCCACTTGGGAGATCTGCTATGTCAAGTTGCACCCTATATTTTCCTGCTACCGCTGTATGCTGAACCGGCGCGCTAACCTGCTGACCTACATGATTCATAAGCCAAACAGTTACCTCTTCAGCCTGACGTAAAGTGAAAGAAACGGTCGCCGTGTATTGTGCCGGATTTGGCGCAATCACCAAACTGCCAATGATGGTTTCTTCTTGAATGCCGGTATCATCACAAGCACCGGCTGTCCAGTATACCACACCGCCATAGTATTGCGCATAGCACGCATTACCATAAGTAACTCCGTCGCAACCACAAACAGGATCATACTCTTCGGTGCATGCAAATGTGGAGTCGATCATTTCTTCGCTCACACATTCGTCAACGCCGCCAATATAGAGTTCGGTGCAATAAACATCGAAACAATCAGTTCC
>JAYRVB010000081.1:0-1930 GCA_041918775.1 Chitinophagales bacterium | reverse complement strand
CTTTTTTTACCCTCACATGATGCGAACAAAAACAATACAAATAGAAGTCCAAGAATTTGCTTTGTCATATAAATTAGTCTTGATGTTTAAAATAGTTCGATCTTAAATGCAAACATTGTCCTCAATTTATTGCATATAACGCCAGTTCGTGCAATAACATTTTCCAAATTCTCTATTCTGCAGTGTAGTTCATCCTGTATGGGTTGAAAAATAAATTCGCTTTCATCCATTCCCTTACGCTATTAAATGCCACATGGTCAAAATTCGGAAAAAGGGTCTTCTGGACCCAAATTTTCATGTTTTGCGGACCTAAAATATTAATTATTCGTCGCAAATTATAAATCAGGTAGATGAGGCCGAACTCTCCGTCATTTTTCCGGAGGCCTTTGAGGAGGATGTGGTCGTATCCCCACTGTCGCTTTATGGTGCCAAAGATATGCTCGATGATCTGTTGACGAGCCGCATAAACTTCCGGTCGTTTGGTGATACGACTTTTGTTTTGTTCAGCAGCTTCAGCAAATTCGCTGCGTTCCAGGATTCTTCCTTTGGGGTTAGTGGTGCATTGATCTCGGACGGGGCAATTCTTGCACTTCGGTGTTTTGTAATGCTTTACCATGGTAAGGTTCTCCTCATATTTCCGGTGATAAGTGCGGCCATTGGACTTCAGGACGTGCCCTTCAGGGCATATGAATACATCGTGTTTCTTGTTGTATTTAAATGCTTCGCCGTAGTACTTCGGTGTGGGGATAGGGCTGTTGCGCGGTGCATCAGGTACGGCGACATATGTTATGACATCTTCCCTGGCACAGGCTCCGATTTGCTCTCCGTTGTGATATCCTTTATCTGCCAGAACCGTGATTGATTTTTTGCCAAAGATCTTCTTAGCCCGAAGGGCCATCGGAAGTAATGCTTTCTTATCGTTTCGGTTTGTAGGCAGATAATCAACCACCAGATTGTGCTTACCATCTGCAACAGTCTGGACATTAAACGCCACTTCGATCACCTGGCCGTGAATAACCATGGCTCGGGCATCGGGGTCTGTCGTGGAGATCTGTTCCAGCCCCGATGCCTTTAACTGCTTCTTCAAGCTATTGTATTTTCTTTTCTGGTGTCGTTGATGAGCCAGCTTCTGTTCTTTACCATCTGCATCGGACTCGCTGAGATCGCCACGATCAAGCTCATCCATATATTGAGTAATCTTCTCATCGATATACTTCAGTTGCCGATTGATTTTCTTCAGGTTAAAATTATTTTTCTTCGAATTGACCGCTCTGAACTTGGTGCCATCCAGGGCCACAACCTTACGACCCAGGAAACCTCCCTTATTTAAACCGGCCACAAAATGCCGGAAGGTATTCCGAAACGCCTCCGGATGATCAGCCCGGAATCCTGCTATAGTGCGGAAGCAGGGTCGAAGGCCTTTGAGCAACCACATCAATTCAATATTACGCTCACACTCGCGCTCCAGCAGACGAGAGGTGCGGATGCGATTGAGATATCCGTAGATATACAACTTGAGCATATCCGCTGGATGGTACATCGGGCGACCATCCTCTACAGGCGAATGCTCCATGAATCCCAATTCTCTCAGCGGCAGCGAATCAACGAACAGATCAATTATTCTCACTTCCGCATCTTCTGGAATGATTTCATCCAGGCGCTGTGGAAATAAAACGGCCTGATTTCGGTTAAATCCTTCGACGTATTTCATAATTGAAGAATTAATTCTTCAAATTACGAAATCCAGCTTGTATTACCAAAATAAAATATGTAAATATTGGGTGAAAAAAGGGGTTATTGCACAGTCTGACGTCCCGGACTACAGGCAGTGGCGATTCTATGCACTGGTCTGTCGAGTTCGGGAAATCTTTTTCAAGGTAATAATCATTTCGATAACAGATATCCGCCATTGCCTGTAGCCTATGTTATG
>JAYRVB010000080.1:0-3169 GCA_041918775.1 Chitinophagales bacterium | reverse complement strand
TATGATGGCTGCATCCCAGTTGCCAAGCAAACGATAGAGTAGGGAGATGGCTGCATTTCTGGAGTTGCGCATCAAATAGTGTTGATCTGCATCATCGGGTACGGCGAGCAGTTCGTTAAGTAGTGCGTGTACTTCCGCCTGCACAGTGGCATCACGCAATGGAAAATGTCGATTTACATAATACAATGCTTTCGTAAGGCCCTGTCGCGCAATATAAATGTGCTTGATGATGTCGGCACTTTTGGTGATGTTGCCAACGATGTCTTCCGTTACACGTATCTTCTCGGTTTCATCCAGAAATTTAAGCAGTTGTATTTGCTGGATACGAAACAGTACCTGATACGCCGGTAGAATTTGCGGATCGCTATTGGCAATGCCTTGTTGCACAAATCGAAGGCTTTGATCGTGGAGTCCTTTCCCCGACAAGATCTCTGCATGGTCGAGTACTTCTCTCAGGGCAAATTGTTTGCTTTTCTCGAGGTGGAAGGCCTTGAGGCTGCGTAACAGTTGCTTGTACAGGAAACTTCTGATGCTATAGATATTCTCCTGCTCCATGCCCGCGGCCTTGCGTAAGGCATTGGTTTCTGCAGGACAGCCACGTTCCAGCGCCTCAAATAGTCGCATACTTGCGCTTTCTGTTTCCGCAAATCCCTGTCGCGTTTTTCTGAAATACCCCTTCTCCGAAGGGGTCATGGCTGCTATCAGCTCACTCAGGTCCTTCCAGCTGAGTTTTACCGTTCCGGAATTTAGTACTTTGGTCATAGGTAGTCCTAAAAATAAGGACTTTCCTGCTAAATAATTGTATTCGGAATTTACTTTTATTTGATTTTTTGTATTGACCGGGACCCTCTGATCATACTACTTTCGGGCCATTGATCACTAAAAATCTAATATGAGAAAGTTGATTTACAGTTGCTTAAGCCTGTTCCTCATCAGTTTTGGAGCAGAGGCTCAGAATCAGAACTGGGCGCGCACATCTGAATCGAATGGAGAATCGGATGATGCGTATTCGGTTGACATGGACAACGCCGGTAACCGATATGTAGCCGGTGTGTATTCGCGCACCTTGCGTATCGATGGTGTTGATTATCCTAACGACACTTCCGATAATACCCGCGATGCATTCATTATCAAGTACGACCATGATGGAAATGTGCAATGGGTGCAAACCATCACCGGTACTTCACATCAGGAGATCCGCTGCATTAAGGTGAACAAGGTCACCGGAGAGGTGTATGTGAGTGGTATTTTCTATTATGATTTTTTCATTGATGGTGTGCAGCAAAATTCACTTACCTACACTGCTTTTCCAGGATCATTTCATCGCACCTTCATTGCTAAATTTGATACCGATGGTAATTTCATGTGGTCGAATAATACCTATAGTATTGCCGGCTACACCATAGATGGAGGCTATTCCCTGGCCTTGTCGCCGGCGGGTAATTATGTATACTTCCACAGCGGATTTATCGGCGACCTCAATTTTGAAGGGGGACCCACCATCACAGCAGTAGGTTTCGGTGCACAAAATATGCTGCTGGCTAAATTCAATACCACCACAGGAAATCCCGATGCCATACGTTCTGATATTGAGCGATATTTATTTTATGGAAAATTGCTAGCGACAGATCGTTTGGGAAATGTTTACTATGCAGGTACGCATAGCACTTCCTGTATGGCTGCGCTTGATCCTGTTTTTAATCCGTGCTTACCTAATCCATCAACCAACGAACAAGGATTTGTTTGGAAAATGGACGCTAACTTCAACAGTATCTGGGGTAAAGAAATTTCAGGTGTAGGTTTTGAAAAAGTAGAAGCGATCGCTACGGATTATAATAACAATGTATATATGTACGGCACCTTTACCGATGTGGCCGACTTTGATGGCAACATACTCAATCCGGTTGCCGGAAAATACAACGGATTCGTGGCCAAGCTGAATGCATCGGGTGCATATCAGTATATCAAACAGTTTGATATGGATATGCAATACACCTCATTATTCCCGAATGATATGGAAGTGGCATTTGCAGTAGATCGTCAGGGCAACACCTTCTTTGGTGGTGGTTTTGCCGGCACATTCCAGATGGATGGGGAAACGATGACCTCTGTGGCATATCCATCGCCACATTATTGCGAAGGGTATCTTGTAAAACTGAATAAGAATGGCGACCTCAGGTGGATGTCGCAATACACCGGAAATGCAGGCGCATTTGATAAAACATGGATACATGGATTGTCGGCAAATGCAAACTTCATCACGGTTGGCGGACACATGGTGGGTACGAATGTGTATGCCGGCGATACCATCACTAGTGATCTGGATAGTTATTTCCTGTCATCCATTCAGGATTGTGATGTGCGCACCACGATCACCACTACAGCCACTGCGGTGAATATAGCCAGTCCGGCAACACTCACAGCTCCTGTTTTACCCGGAGCAACTTATCAGTGGACAAGAAACAATGCCATTATTGCCGGTGCAACAGCAAACACGCATATTGCCTATGTATTTGGTAATTATCGTTGTGTGATCACTTATGGTGAATGTGTACTCACTTCCAACAGATTGCAGTTGACTGTATTGCCGCGACTGGGCACTGCAACAGCGCAATCCGTTCTGCTATTCCCAAATCCAAACACAGGCGATTTCCATTTACAATTGGAGTCAAACACGGTGCCGAATACCATGGAATTGCATATCACGGATCTTACCGGACGTATGGTATATCAAGAACTGGTATCCTCCACTGACGGAACTATACATATTCAGCTGCCTGCAGAAATTTCCTCAGGCACTTACTATGTCAACCTCACAACTGATCAGTTCCAACAAACCATCCCGATGATCATTGAATAATCTTTCATCGCGATCGATCATCATACAAAGCCCACCACTCAACCGGTCGGGCTTTGTTATTTTTCCTAATTACCTGTATCAAATTACCGCACGGCCACATCCCGCAACCCCCAACCCTCAACCACGATGTTCAAACCCACATAATCGGCACACATCAACCTTGTTGGTTTTTTCTTCACCGAATCCTGCCCGCACTACCAGTTTGGTTTCATCCACGCTTCTAAATCGGGAAGCACCGCATCGTTTGCAATGCAAATGTTGATCGTCAGTATCCTGTTTAATTGGTAGGACAGAAAGTACCTGCTCCAC
>JAYRVB010000079.1:0-6228 GCA_041918775.1 Chitinophagales bacterium | reverse complement strand
CTTTTTTTTGCTTAGTGAGGGTTTCGAATCCGGCAGCATTCAATTTATCCAGATAGCTCTGCAATCCGATGGCATGCAAGACACGCACGGCCGGTACATTTAAGCTGTTGGCCAGCGCATACGTTATCGTAACACTTCCGTGATAAGTTTCATCATAGTTTTGCGGACTGTAGCCACTATAATTAACAGGCACATCGGCAATAGTAGCCTGTGGGGTATATAATCCAGCATCAAACGCCATTGCATACAGCAAAGGTTTTAGCGTGCTACCGGGCGAACGCACAGCACGCACACCATCTACCTGTCCGCCATCAGACACATTAAAAAAATCGGCGCTGCCTACATAGCTAACTATTTTATGTGTTTTATTATCGATGATGACACAGGCGCCATTTTGTATCTGATATCCCCACAATGTTTTTACATAATCCTGCAATAACTGTTCACTTTTTTCCTGTATCTCAGGATCGATGGTTGTTTTGATGATGGGGATACCGGGATGTGTTTGTTGCATGCGCGTACTGAAATGTCGCGCCATTTTCGGGCCTTCTGTTCGAAAGGCTGTAAAAGGTTCCTGCAAGGCATCATCGATGACTTCATCCGAAAAAATGCCCGCTTCACGAAATTTTTCCAACCACTTGTTGCGTTCCTGCACGATCACGTCGTTGTGTATGCCCGGTCGCAGCGATGTAGGACGGTTGGGGATGATGCTGAGTGCTGTAAGTTCTGCCAGCGATAATACTTCCGGATTTTTTTCGAGGTATAAGACGGAAGCTGCTTTTACACCTTCAATGTTGCCTCCGTAGGGCACCAGATTGAGATACAATTGTAGGATCTCCGATTTGCTGTATAACATATCCAGCTGCAATGCGCGAAACATTTCCAATAACTTATTGCCATAAGTCCTATCCTTGGGTTGAAGCATACGCGCTACCTGCATCGTGATCGTGCTGGCACCTGAAGTGCGTTCGCCGGTTCTGATGTTGTAATACAATGCACGCGCAATGGCCGCCGGGTTTATGCCGGGATGATAATAGAAATATTTATCCTCCTTGAAGACGATCGCCTTTTGCATGTCGGGCGTGATCTCGTCTAATTCTGTCATCATCCGCCACTTGTCATCCTGTGTGAGAAATGCAGTCATGACTGTTCCATCCTCTGCAGTAACGATCTGTGCATAATCCACTGCTACGCGCATAGGGAACAGGCAATTGATGAGGAGGAATGTGCCTAAACCAAAGGCAGCAAATTGCAGGCACCTGCGCGTGATCCTGCCGGTGCGTGTTACTTTCGACCAGTTGTGTACACGCACCACGATTTGGCCTGCTGTAACCTCAACTGACATGTTATTTAAGGATGAAGAATTTATACTTGTTCGGCATGTCGCTATACATGACCATGGTGTTGTTCAATTCAAAGGATTGAATGATGTTTTCCGACACCTGTATCTTTTTGCCTTTGTAAAAGGCTTTTAATCGATTGTCGAGATCCGTGTAAGCGAGCACGTCTTTATCTGCCCTGATGGCGACAGGCATATAGGTTTCTACCACATGGAGTTCGCCATCGAGAAAGGCTTTTAAGAATCCGTTGGCATCAATATACCAAAGTAAATTATCGGTGATCGTGTATTGTTGCGGAAGCTGGTCTTCAAGTTTAACGATGATGCCTTTGCTGTATACACTAAAATCTCCCTCATCATCAATGAAGGCCACCACATCATCTCCGGTTTTAAATACCGGTAATTCACTTTGAACATCCACCACTACCGGACCATTACAGTATAATTCCAATTCAGGTTCACTATTCACGGTTGTAGATAAACAATTGATAGTAGTATAATGTGTCAGCTCGGCGATCTCACCCTGCCAGAGTACTTTCAGATATTGAAAATTATCGATGTAGGCAACGGTGTTGGCACCTGCCTGAAAACTGATCGGGGCGTAACTATCTACATCCATTTGTTCACCGTGATAATACACGCGAAACTGACCAAGGTGATTGATATAGGCAAGCGTATTGTCACCGGCTGCAGCCCTTAACACCGGATTTTGTTCCAATTCAATAAATTGCCCCTGTTCATACACATAAAAATAGCCTGAATAATCATGCATCGCTGCCAGGCTGTCGCCAAAACAGAATGGATGATTTTGAATGAAGCCAAGGTATTTGCGTTCCTTTCCATCGTATAAACTAAAACTGCCTCCGGTACCGTAATACAGGTAATAGTCGGTGTTTTGATAAAAAGTTGGATTATTGATCTCCAGATTTTGCTGGGTGTGGTCGGCGTAGTAGAACAATTCACCATTATTGTTGATATATGCCATACTGTTGGCAGCATATTGCACCGACCTGATGCGCATATGGTCTAAATGCACGAGTCTGCCGCTATCGCTTACATACAGATTGCCCTGTGGGTCGGTATAACTCAACATCGGCTGCGCTTGCGCCACATCAGAATAACATAGGCTGAAACTCAGTAAAACAGGGAATAACAGACGTAGATTCATCGCGAAAACGGGTATAAAACGGAGATGTTTGCAATAAAGGTATGATATTTGTTAAAATATCAATAAAACCCCCAAATAATGAAAAGGAGACTCATGTTGAGCTTTTTGAGTGCGCTTAGCGCCTTTTTTGCGCAAGGACAAAGTAGCAATGTAAATGAATTGCCACCGATAGATGAATTAGGCACAGGAACATTCATGGGCCACCAGGGTGGCCTGTATCCAAATGGCAGTAATGTGATGCCTGAGGCGTTTTATGCGGATGCGATAGAAATGGCAAGATCCATACAACCATTGGATAAGTCAGGAAAGCCAAGTCCGGATGGCCGCATTGGTCTCATTGGCCTGGGTGCTTCTACCGTGGCTATGTTTGGTAACGGATTGGATAAGCAGGTACCTGCAGCCACTGGTGTGAACCAGGACCTGGTATTTGTGAATTGCGGTATTGGCGGTCAGGACCTGAGTGATATCATGAATCCGGATGCGAATTTCTGGACTGTCATTGATAGTCGTGTTACCGCAGCAGGCTTGACACTTGATCAGGTGCAGGTGCTTTGGTTTCAGGAAGATAATTTGCGTAACAAGGACAATGATTTCGACCTGCGGGTGAATCAGTTGACGAAAGACTTTACCTACATGGCTCGTTTTTGCAAAACGCATTATCCCAACCTTAAATTGTTTTATGTTTCCGGAAGGCATACGACAGAGTTTATGCCTGCAGAAGCAAAAGATAAACACCGTGAACCAAAAGCCTATTTAAATGGCTGGGCATGCAAGCAGTTGATTGAAAATCAGATCAATGGCGATCCTCAGTTGGCGTACAAAGGCGAAAATGCCGTGGCACCGCTGATCTTATGGGGACCGTATTTCTGGACACAGGGAGAAAAACCTCGTGCTGATGGTTATGCCATCACCCGTGACCTGATCTCAAATGATGGCGTGCATCCAACCGACAAAGGCATTGACCGGATTGCAAAAGATCTGGTGCAATTCTGGCGCACAGACGCGGTTTCTCAATTATGGTTTCTTGAAAATCCTGAGGCGCCGGGCGTTTCATCCAACGATGCGTTGGCGGTTGAACCTTATATGCATGTCATTATCAATAATACCCAGGTACAATCCATTGCCTTTAATGACATCGATCCGGAGTTTAATTTTGTGTTGCTGATGGATTCTACTGTTGTGCAAAAGCAAACACTCACTCGGGCTGATCAGCTACATGTTATGGTAAATAATCCGGGTATATATAAATTCCTGATTGCGGATGCTACACATGCGTACGCCGGTAAGATTGAAGTAGATAGTAGTTTACAAGTGAAACTGGTCGAAGAGAAAAGTGAAACTAAACCAGGCAAAGTCATTGACCCGAATCAACCGGCCTGGGTAGTGAACGGCGCCAATAAGTTGCCTAAACTCAAGCGTATACTTGGATCAAATGACATCGTGAAATGTATCATTTCTGATGGAAGCGGAAAGGAGGTTTTAGTGATAGAAGATGTGTTGCACAAACACACAGACCTGAACCTGGCGCTAGAGCGCGGAGAATATGTGGTTACTTTTTTTGATGAAAAAGGAAAACAGATCACGCTACCGGAAGAGTTTAAGAGCACGGTGCGCATCAAATATTAATTTGATATCACTCTAAAAAAATAGCGCCTGTAAACACAGGCGCTATTTTTTTGTTATTTGATGCTCACCCAGCCATCCCCATGATAACTGTGGAAGCTTTCATCATACATGGCCATTGCGGCAACAGGCCCCATGCGGAATGTGCCCGGACTCACAGCTCTGACTGTGTAATAGAAATAAGCCGGTTTGTTGGTGGCATGCGTAAATAAATTGATGCGATCGTCGCGGATATCTTCATATTCAGGTGTCGACTGATCTTTGATCCAGTTGAGCATGCTGGTAGAACGTATGCGCTCATTTTCGATCTCGAAACCTGCAGGTAATATATCAGTGATCGCTACATTTTCTACGTAACCGGTAGCTTCAAGGGTGATCTTCACTACGATCAGGTCATTTTGTTCTACTTTTCTCAGATCGATCTGTTTTCCCCACCTGTCGTAGAAGGTCTTGCGTACCTTTAAATTGTTGTCTTCCTTCACATAAGCACCATCGGTAGTTAATCCGGAGCAGGTCCAGAAATAATACAGATCGCCGGTGCCGGTAGATTCGATGGTGATGTTTTTCTTCAACAGGGTTGGATCCTGGATCACCAAATCCTTACCGTCAAATTTGCCAATCTCTTTGCCATCGGCTTTGACCACTGCTTTGATGTCGGACTGTTTATTTTTGGCGGCAATCTTTCCGAAGGCCAGGAATGCAAATGTCTGTTCCTGTGTATTCAAATACCGTTCGGTTTTCATCATGGTGGATAATTGCTGCGCAAGACGACCGATCTGTTGGTTATTCGGATCGGCTTCCAGTAAACAGTTCAACGCAATGGCACGATCACGGATAGGGGAGGAGAAGCTGCCGCTGAATTCCGGTTCTGATTCCTCTCCGCTGAATGAAGCAGGCAACAGTTTATCACTGCTCTTTTTGTCACCTGCAAGCATGTAAGTCATTGCCAGCATGTATTTACTATCCAGTGTAAGCATGCTCATATTTGCTTTGTAGTAATTCATCGTGCTTAACTCTGGTTTACCACTAAGCGCCAACACATATAAACTATAGAACACTTCTCGTGCTGCTACCTCTTTTTTATAGGTGCTGTTATAGGCATATACAAATGTTTTCTTTTGCTTGAGATTGGTTTTCAGGTAGCCAAGCATCTTATCTAAGGTGCGGTCATCTACGTCAAATCCGGCTTTGCGTGCTTCCAACAGGAAGTGACTTGCATAAATGGTGCCCCACCAGCTTTCATATCCGCCTCCCGGCCAATAAGTAAGTGCACCATTATGCATCTGCATACTTTGCAGGATACGTATGGCTTCCTGTACATTATATTTCGGATCGAGGTTGGCATCTTCTTTTCCATACATCGATTTCACCAGGTCGGCATAATACAGTTGTGGGAATGCACTTGAGGTGATCTGCTCCACACATCCATATGGATAGCGCACAAGATAATCGAGGCTCTTCGTGTATTGCACGAGTGGTGAACGACTGATGACCAGTTTCGCTTTTGCCGACTCCAGCATGAGGTTTTTATTTAGGACAACCTCTGTTTTTCTTGCACCATTGACTACACCTTCGCCTGAATAGGCCTGTAAGCCTGCCGGTGGACGTATGGCAATTTCTGTATTGTCGATAAATGTTTCATTCAATGCATTTACCTGAACTTTGATCTGACCTATACCTGTTGCACCGGTAGCTACCAGTTTGAAATAGGTGCGTGCTTCTTTATTGGCCTTGGCATCGAACGACTGGTTAGCTGAACCCACTACTTTCAATGGACCTTCTAAAGTCACCTTCACATTTCCAGAAGCACCTTTGGAGGTGGTGTTGGCTAATGTTACCGGCATGGTAATGGTATCACCTGGTGTGAGGAAACGCGGCAGAGAGGAAGTGACCACGATCGGATCAGCTACTTTCATATGTGTTTCACTGTTGCCAAATTGATCGTTTTTATAAGCAACTACCATTACGCGTAAATCACCTGAAAATTGCGGAATATCGATATCAAATTTTGCTTTACCATTAGCGTCCGCTTTAATGATGCCACTCCAATAAGAAACGAGTTTAACACGATTTGCTGTCATAGGATTTAATCTTCCTT
>JAYRVB010000078.1:0-2032 GCA_041918775.1 Chitinophagales bacterium | reverse complement strand
GTAATGTCGCCCCTGCAGGGCTTGTAGTTTTTCGTACTGTTTCTCTCCTCTCTACTTTTTCCTTCAGATTTTTTTTACGACCTGACTCCCTTTTACGTCTTTGCTACCGATAGTTACCGGGATTTGTGTGCATACAAGAAGCTAACCCGTGTACATCTGTATTATCCGTTCAATCAGCGTTCCTTTTCACCCACAGCAACATGAGTACATAAAAAAAACCGCATCGAGGAGCTGATGCGGTTTAAGCGACTCTAAATATGAGAACTAAGTAGAAGTAATTTCTCTTAGGGTAAGCGTTAATCTTACCGATACAAAAGTGCATGGGATTTGGGTTGCTTCCCAAGACAAAAATTGGCGTTTATTTGAAGTGCTTTCAGGACTATTTTTATCTATCTTCTTGATTTTCAACCATTTAGACATAAAATAAGCTTGCATTCTTCGGGTACGGGTAGAATGTATCGGTGCAAAAATTGTGTTAAAAATCAGTAGTTGTGGACATATCCGATGCTCGTTTAGCTATGTACATAAGAAACCCCGCACAGAGGAGTTCGTGCGGGGCTCTTAAATGGAACCTTTTTGAGGTAGAAAAAACTTATTGCTTAGCGACTTCTTCCGTATGGATATAGGTTCCGTAAGTATATTTCACGATATAGTTTCCTGCAGGGAGTGCGCTGATATCAAAACCTGTAGTGAGGTCTGTAATATTTTGCAACTCAGCAACCACACGTCCCGTTACATCGATCACGGCAATACTTTGAGGCATTTCCTGGTTGTTGATAGAGAAATACAACACATCACTCGCCGGATTCGGATAGGCTATTACAGGTGCATTGGTATTGTTGCTGATCGCAGCGCCTTCTTCTGCCGACATGGTTTTAGATTCAGGTGCAAGTGGAATTTCTTCGCGGTTGATCATCACTGCTTTTGCATAGCTAAAGCTAAGTTCCACTTCCATATCATCTGTTTTACCGCTGATATTATCTACTACAACGATCTGCAAAGTGCCCACCTGGCCTTCGCCGGAAGTATTGGTGCGTGTTTTGCGCACGATGCTACCTACAACTTGTTTGGTATCACCAAATGTTTTGCTCAGCGACAATGTTTCACCAACCGATCCGATCCATGAATCATCCCACACCACTTTAATTTGTGCAGCATCAATATTATCTCCATCCACGTTAATGGTGAATGTCAAACCATAAATATCTTCAACAGCATTCAGGTCGTCACCTAACATGATCGGAATTTCATTCAAACCGATATTGAGCACATCTGTCGCAGGTGCAAAATACAGTGGCACATCACCCGCACCCATGCGCGCAGCATTTAATGGATGTTCGAGTCCGAGGTTATTGATCACCGCAGTGGTATCATCATCGTTGATCACACCGCTACCATCACAATCTGTAAACTTCAGGTCGTTGAATACATACCAGTAAAGTGTATCTTCTTCATACCACATGCCAGAAAGTTTTGGCGACCAGTCGATAGACATATCATCGCGTGTCGATCCATCTGCACCGTAGTTGATACCGATCTCAAATAGGTCGTCGCCGGTAGCAAAACCATCATTATTCGCATCACCAGGCCATACGCAATCGAAGATACAATCGCCGAAAGTGCCGTCTGCATTTGATTTCAGCACAACCATGCGCTGTTCATAATTTTCGAGATACATGCGTCCGCAGATCACATAACCACCGTCAGAAGTACGCTCAACATCTTTTACTTCGATACCGGTTTCTTCATAATATCCGGTAGCACTCATTATCGGAATAAATATTTCGCCGGTTTCTACACCGGAATTCGGATCAACTATCCAGCCATGTGTACTTTGATCGCCGGAGTTTTGCGTCCAGATCACAAAATTGCCATCGCCTAACTCTGTTGCCCAGGCACCTTCTTCACCATAAGCGCCGTGGAAATAACTGTTGAACCATTGCATGACACCATCAGAGTCGATAAGTCGCAGTGTGCCGTTATAATTACCCGCGGCATCTGATCCGGAACCTGCTAAAATATATCCGCCATC
>JAYRVB010000077.1:0-9905 GCA_041918775.1 Chitinophagales bacterium | reverse complement strand
GGCTTGGGTCAGGCCATCCTTGAGATAGGCAGATATCACCAGGTCTTCCTTAATATTGGCCTCTTCGTATTTGAAGGAAATGAACAACACACTCATGATGCCCAGCATCAGAAGGGCTAACGCTGTGATCAAAATGGCGTTGATATAATGCGTTTGTTTCTTTTGGAGTGTTTTACCGGCCTGGAGCGACATCGGCAACAAAAATACCTGCTATTTGGTGCAGTTGAACTTTTTTCATCTACATCCGATTGTGGGTAACTGTAAATTATCGGCACAAATGGCTGTATCCCTTGAAAATACTACCTTTGAGGCATGGATTATAGTATTGGCCTGATCAGTGAGATCGAAAAGAAATGGCATAAGAAATGGCAGGAAACGGGTTTGTATACCGTAAAGGAGGATAACACCCGCCCTAAGTATTACGTGTTGGATATGTTTCCCTATCCCAGCGGCAGTGGTTTGCACGTTGGTCACCCGCTCGGTTACGTGGCCAGCGATATTATTTCGCGCTATAAAAGATTGAAAGGATTTAACGTGTTGCATCCCATGGGCTTCGATGCCTTTGGCTTGCCTGCCGAACAATATGCAATAGAAACCGGTCAGCACCCTGCTGTAACCACGGAAAAAAATATTGCTTACTTCCGCCAGCAGCTCGAACGGATGGGTTTTTGTTATGACTGGAACCGACAGGTAAAAACCAGTGATCCCGGATATTATAAATGGACGCAGTGGATTTTTACACAGATGTTCAATAGTTGGTATGATCCTTTTGCGGGCCGCTCAGCTAAGATCGAAACGCTCATCCAATTACTCGCATCAGAAGGCACAACGAGATTATTTGCAAAGGACTTGTGCACAGAAAATATTTCGGCTGCTGAATGGGCGGCATATTCGGAGGTGGACAAGCAAAAGTTATTGATGCAATTCCGTTTGGCGTACCTCGATCACGCAGAAATATGGTGGTGCGAAGCATTAGGCACAGTGCTCGCCAATGATGAAGTAAAAGATGGTGTAAGCGAACGCGGAGGTCACCCGGTGGAACGCATCAAAATGCGTCAGTGGTTTTTGCGCATCACCGCCTTTGCCGATCGTTTACTGGAAGGACTCGATCGCGTTGATTTCAGCGAAAGCATGAAAGAGATGCAGCGCAACTGGATCGGTAAAAGTGAAGGCGCATTGATCGATTTTCCGATCGCGCAGAGCGATGCACATATTCGTGTGTTTACCACGCGTCCGGATACCATCTATGGCGCAACCTTTATGGTGCTGGCACCGGAACATGCGCTGGTGGAGACGATCACTACTGCAGATAAAAAGGCAGCGGTAGATGCTTATATCAAATATGTAAAAAGCAGAAGCGAACGCGACCGCATGTCGGAAGTGAAAAAAGTAACGGGACAATTTACCGGAGCCTATGCAACAAATCCGATCTCCGGAAAACAGATACCGATCTATATTGCAGAATATGTGCTGGCCGGATACGGAACAGGTGCGATCATGGCTGTGCCAAGTAATGATGACAGAGATCATGCCTTTGCAGAAAAATTCGGATTGGAAGTGATACAGGTGATCGACCAAAGTGCATATCCGAATGCCGAACGTGAAGATAAAGTGGGCGTGTTGATCAACTCGGAACTGCTCAATGGAAAAGAAGTGAAAGAAGCGATCGCATACATGATCGCAGAAGTGGAGCGCAGAGGATTGGGTAGGAAAAAAATTAATTATCGTTTGCGCGATGCAGGTTTTTCGCGACAGCGATATTGGGGTGAACCATTTCCGATCTATTACGAAAACGATATTCCTTATCTGGTGGAAGCATCCGAACTGCCGGTATTATTACCACAGGTAGAAAGCTACAAACCCGCCGGTGCGGCAAGATCGCCACTTTCTGGTGTAACAGATTGGGTACAAATGGGCAATGGCCGCACCCGCGAAACAGATACCATGCCCGGTTATGCAGGCAGCAGCTGGTATTTTTATCGATACATGGATGTGCAAAATGACACTGCTTTTGCATCGCGTGCAGCTATAGATTATTGGCAGGATGTCGACCTGTATATCGGCGGTACGGAACACGCAGTAGGCCACCTGTTGTATGCACGTATGTGGAATAAGTTTTTATTCGATATGCAAATGGTGCCTAAGGATGAACCATTTAAGCGTTTGGTGAATCAGGGGATGATACAGGGCATGTCGAAGATCGTGTATCGCATTGCCGGAACAAAAACCTTTGTTTCAAAAGGGTTGAAGGATGGACATCAGGTAACTGAGTTGCGCATTGACATTAAATTAGTGGAAGGCGATGTATTAGATATTGAACGATTTAAACAATGGCGCGCTGATTTTGCTGATGCAGAATTCATCCTCGAATCAGGACAATACCTGTGTGGTACTGAAATGGAAAAAATGTCCAAATCGAAACACAATGTGGTAAATCCTGATGAGGTGATCGATCTGTATGGTGCCGATTGCTTCCGCATGTATGAAATGTTCCTCGGTCCGCTGGATGCTGCAAAACCATGGGACACCAAGGGGATCACCGGCGTGCAGGGATTTTTGCGGAAATTATGGCGCCTCTGTATTGATGAGCAGGGTGCAGTGCGGGCAACCAATGATACACCGGGTCACGATGAATTAACGATCTTGCATAAAGCCATCCGCAAAGCAGGTGAAGATATTGAACGTTTGAGCATGAATACAGCTGTGAGCACCTTCATGATCTGCGTGAACGATCTGACAGCAGCGAAATGTTATAAGCGGGATATCCTGCAACCGCTGCTGGTATTGATCGCGCCATTTGCTCCTTTTATCACGGAAGAGTTGTGGGAGAGACTTGGTAATACCGGCTCGATACATACTGCTCAATGGCCGGTGGCCAATGAACAATACCTCACCCAAAGCACCATCAATTATGCGGTGCAGGTCAATGGTAAATTGCGGGCAACTGTTCCACTGCCGGCTGATATGTCGGATGCCGATATACAGGCGAACGTTTTAGCTTTGGATCAGGTTGTTAAGCATATGGAAGGAAAAGCACCTAAAAAGGTGATCGTGGTGAAGGGTAAAATTGTAAACGTAGTGGTATAATGCGCAAAGGTTTATATGTCCTGCTGCTGTTCCTGAGTTTTGGTGTGCATACACGTGCACAAACCGATGACTTATCGGATATGGAGGGACTCATTCAGTCGCAAGCTGCCGTGATGACCTCAGCATTCGAAGAGCGCAGGTTCGACCTTTTGCTGGATTATACCTATCCGATGATCATAACGGTAGCAGGTGGTCGCGATGTATTGTTGCAGGCACTCACCGGTATGATGCTGAGCATGGATTCGGCTGGTGTGCGCATTGATTCCGTTCGCGTGGGAACACCAGGAAAAATATATGCCGCCGGAAATGAATGGCATGCGATCATTCCGCAATATGTGTATATGACCGAACCGGGTGATCTGCGTACAAAAACCACTTCGTATTTACTGGCGATCACCAATAACCAGGGTGGACGTTGGTATTATATGGACACACGCCAATTGACACCTGAATTAAAAGCTGCTTTTTTCCCGCAATTTAATAACGACCTGATCATCCCTGAAGCAGAGGTGGTCACTTATTGATCGATACAAACAAACAGCAAACACCAGGATGGGAAATACGCCACATATCAAACTCGTTGAATGTCCGCGCGATGCAATGCAGGGCTTGCATGATCTGATACCTACGGAGAAAAAAGTCAGGTACATCAATCAATTGTTGCAGGTAGGCTTCGATACCATCGATTTTGGGAGTTTTGTTTCACCAAAAGCCATTCCGCAAATGGCTGATACAAAAGAGGTTTTGGCGCAACTCGATCTGTCCAATACAAAAAGTAAACTACTGGCTATCGTAGGCAATGTGCGTGGTGCGCAGGATGCCTGTGTATTTCCGGAAATTCACTATGTGGGTTTTCCCTTTTCCATTTCCGAAACCTTTCAGCAACGCAATGTCAATTCCAGCATCGCAGAAAGTGTGGAGCGCGTAAACGAGATCAAGCAATTATGTGATGATAGTGGCAAGGATCTGATGATCTATATTTCCATGGGTTTTGGTAATCCGTACGGAGATCCCTGGAGTGCCGATGTGGCTGCAGGATGGGTTGAGAAACTGGTGCAGATGGGTATTCGCCATGTATCACTTGCCGATACCATCGGTATTGCTGATCCCAAATCTATAAGGTATTTATTCGGCGCATTAATTCCTGCATTTCCGGAAGTGGAATTTGGTGCACATTTGCATACGACTCCTGATGCCTGGCTGGAAAAAATTGATGCGGCTTACGAAAGTGGATGTACGCGATTCGACGGTGCCATTAAAGGGTTCGGCGGATGCCCGATGGCTGCCGATGACCTCACCGGAAACATGCCTACAGAAAACATCATCCAATATTTCTCGCACGAGCAAGTGCCGCTTTCCATCGACAAAAAAGCCTTCCGTGAATCAGTACGCTTAGCGCTGAACACCTTTCCTGTATAGCGATACAGTCGGTTTGCACAAATTTTCAGGCAAAAAGTATACCGAAGGTATACAGGTATCGTGTATGTTACCCCGATGTTAATTTTATATTACCTTTAGGAGAACAAAGTAAGACACGATATGCGTTACATCCTACTCCTCATTTTTATTGGCATGCTATCCCTGCGCGCTCAGGTGGTGATCAATGAATATTCTGCCAGCAACTGGAAACAGTTCATGGACAATCATAATGACTTTGAAGATTGGATCGAGTTATATAATGCGGGCCCACTGGTGGTTAATCTGCATGGATATCACATCAGTGATGATGAAGATGATCTGGCAAAATTCACCTTTCCTGCAGGTACATTTATTGCACCAGGCGATTTTCTGTTGTTGTGGTGTAGCGGTCGCGATACAGTAGATGATGGTAATTACCACATGCCTTTCCGTTTATCGCAAACAAAAAATAATCCGGATCAGATCATCTTCTCTAATGTATCAGAAGAGATCATCGATTCACTTACCATCCAACTTACATTAACGCATCACGCGCGTGCACGCATCACCGATGGAGCAGCGCAATGGGTGGTATGCACTTCGCCTACACCGATGGAATCCAATAATGGTGCTGACATGTACAGTGCATATTCGGAGCGACCGGATTTTTCACTCCCCGGTGGATTTTACGACGCAGCGGTATATGTAGCCATCAGCACACCAGAACCCGACTGTGTAATGCATTATACGTTGGATGGCACTGAACCGAAACAGGATGATCCGATATATACAGATAGTATACTCATTAGCAACACTACCGTTGTAAAGGCCAGATCGTTTTCGAATAACCCGGATATTTTACCCGGTAAGATCCAATACAATACTTATTTTATCAATGTACATCATACATTGCCGGTTGTATCGATGGCTGGAGATACTTTATTGGAATTGGCCAATGGCAATCAAAACCTTATACCAATTGCCTCTATTGAAGTATATGGTGTGGATGGTGACAGTAAGACCCGGTCTTATGGAGAAATGAATTCACATGGTCAGGACAGTTGGGCGAACGATCAGCGCAGTCTCGACTGGGTGAGTCGCGATGAGTTCGGATATAGTCGCGCATTAAAAGAAAAATTCTTTGCGCAATCAGATCGCGAAGATTTTCAACGCATGATCTTCCGTGCTGCGGGAGATGATAATTATCCTGCTGCACATCACGAAGAGAATGAAGGTAGTGCACATTTGCGCGATGATTATATCCAAATGCTGGCCAAAGAGGATGACCTGCGATTGGATGTACGCACTTCAGCAAGATGCATCGTGTATCTGAACGGGCAATATTGGGGTGTGTATTCTTATCGCGAGAAAACTGACGATCATGACTTTACCGAATTTTACTACAACCAGGGTAAATACGATCTGCAATATCAAATGACCTGGGGAAATACCTGGAGCGAATATGGTGGAGCTGCGACAACCAATGCCTGGGACGACCTGCGTGATCTTGCTGAGGACCTCGATATGAGCCTGGACACAAATTACGCGCAAGTAGCAGCGCAGCTTGATATATATAGCCTGGTAGATTATATGTGTGTAAATACCTCAGCAGTATGTAAAGACTGGTTGGTGTATAACACCGCTGTATGGCGTGGTTTCAATCCGGAAGGCACACACCATAAATGGGGATATACCTTGTGGGATCTGGATGCCACATTTGGTTTTTATATCAATTATTCCGGTGTACCGGAAGTAGGTCCTGATGCAGAACCTTGCGATATTGATGAGTACGATCCCTTCTTTTTTCCTCCCGGTCAGTTTGATGGAGAAGGACATGTGCGTTTATTGAATGACCTCAGAGAGAACGCCGGGTTCGAACAATTTTATTTATCTCGCTACACTGATCTGTATAACACTACCTTCAGTTGTGAAAATATGTTGTTCAAACTCGATAGCATGATCGCCATCATTGAACCGGAAATGACCATGCATGCCGACCGTTGGTATGGCACCTATGAAGAGTGGTATGCAAATTATCAATTGTTACGCGACTGGATCGTTGATCGTTGTGATAATTTGTATACAGGCATGACCAGCTGTTATGATCTGACCGGTCCTTATCAGGTTACATTTGCAGTGGAACCTCCTGAAGCCGGATATCTGAAGGTAAATACCCTCACACATACAGAGTTGCCTTGGGAAGGTACTTATTTTGGGGGGATGGAGAATAAGGTCATCGCGTATACTATCGATCCTGATGTATGGCTTTTCGATCATTGGGACGCAGGCAGTACTGTTTTTAGTTCGCCATTTGATTCTACTATGGCAACCTTAACAGGCGATGATGTAATTACGGCAGTTTACCGTTTGCGTACAGATGTGCAAGATCAGGTTTTGCAAAACTGGCATGTGCAACCCACCATATTTGACCAGGCGGTTTCTGTAACATTCGCCTTATCAGAACCTGCACCGGTTGTGCTCACTTTATACACGACCACCGGTGATGCCATCACTACCCTGAACCTCGATCAACAGATGTCAGCCGGCGAACATACAATAAGCTGGGATCTGGAAGATCAGCATCTGCCTTCAGGCATGTACCTGATAGAATTAAGGTCAGGTGATTATCACAGTACGCAAAAAGTGATCAGGCAATAGTGCCTATCATTGCACAATTATCTTTTGCATGGCGCTGGCTTCACCCTGGCGAATGCGCACTGTATATACACCTGACGACCAGGTGCTGCAGTTGACCGCATAGGTAGTAGACCCGGTAGGTGCAATTTCACTGTTGAACACGATGTTTCCCGCCAGGTCAAAGATGCTTAGGGTAACATCATTTGCATCAGCTGCATCCATGCCGATATATAGGTTAATGGTGCTTTGAGCGGGACTAGGATACACATGTAGAAATAATGCACCATCCACTGTTCCGGCAATAGGGATTTGTGTATAGGTGTATCGGGTTTTAGATATCGGTTCCGTGATCACATGTGCTATATCCAGATTACTAATGCCTGTGGCATATTCTTTTTGTATCATATTCCCATACACGTCATAGGTGTAATGGTATTCAATCACATGATAGAAGTTATATAATGTGTCCGAATATTCTATATGCTCCAATACGAGTTGTTTTAGGTCATTGTAGGTAAACATGTATTGGGTTAAATACGTGAAATCTGTATAATCATACAAGGAATACACACTGAGCAGATCATCCGCATAAGTGTAATATTCCTTGTACATGCGTTTCAGGTTATCATAGTGATCACTGCTCATAGCGACCACCGAGTCGATGAGCTGGTTGGTGTGATAATAAAATATCTGATAGGTAGTATCCCAGTCAGTAAAGCTGAGGCCTGTAGTAGTATCCATGCTCCTGGTTTGCTCCAGATAGTAAGATGGATTTCCATTTTCATAGCCGAATGATTCCGTGGTTGTAGGATACCAGACGCCATCAGCCTGCAGCTGCCGCTCGATCTTGGTCAGGCGATTGTCGGCATCGAATACATAATTGTATTTGCAGTATGCAGTTGGTGCTCCGTTACCATAATAATGATATTCAGTTTCTGTCAGTGGTGTTCCTGCAGCGTCGTAGGTAAAATATTTGATCCATGCAGTGTCATACGTGCTGCCACCCAACTCCAGGCTTACGACTTTTTCCGGTTTTCCGTCCTGATAGAAAAAAGTGTATTCACTTATGGTATCTGTTTCATTGGAAAGGTAATTCAAACCGATATGGGTTAAGCTTACCGGTTGACCGGCGTTTGAAAATTGATAGATGGTGACAATAGAATCAATAGGATAAGGTTCAGAAGGGTAAAAGGCGTCTACATTCAGTCTATTGGATTGATAACGACGTACATAGTAGTTGTCCATCTCCCATTGACCTTCAAATCCATAAACAGGTTGGTAATTGATGGCACTATCATAATACAGCGTATTGGGCGGTGTTACGATATAGTGCTCATCCCCGGTGTAAAAACCTGTTTCAAATAAAGGGATATCAGGCTCTGCAACCGGGATACTGTTGCCTATCGACATGTGATACCGCGTAATAGGTGTATAGCTAAAGGTGTTGGATATACCCGGATAGGTGTACCGTACGCTGTCATCCATTTCCCAAGCTCCGGCCGCGTCCCACAAAAAATACCCTCGACCGATCAAGCGATGCACGTATTGTTCGGTTTGCGAAGAAGCGGAAAAGGAAACACC
Source organism: Chitinophagales bacterium (assembly GCA_041918775.1). Lineage (GTDB taxonomy): Bacteria > Bacteroidota > Bacteroidia > Chitinophagales > BACL12 > UBA7236. The sequence continues at coordinate 1,202 of JAYRVB010000077.1, read as the reverse complement.
TAGCAGGATGGGCAAAATGAGCCTGATCTGCCATTTGGAGCGGAAGTAAGCTGGCATCTGCATAAAGGGGATTTGTATTAAAGGTAGGGGATTCCCGGAATTTTCCTGATCGGACAGCCTTTGGCCCCCAGGGTCAAAGGGGAATCGCGGCTAAGTTTTATAAGGGAACTGCTGCTAAAAATGTAGAAAATGGCAAAAAAGATAAAAAAAATGCATCTTTTTTAGGAAATTAGACTTGGATTTTAAAAATTTGTCTACTAATCGAAAAAAATGCAACTAGACGACCTTGATTACCAGATATTGGAACAGCTTATCCGCGACGGGCGGAAATCCTTTACGGACATTGCTGATGAACTGAATGTTTCTGTGGGGACTGTGCGTAACAGATATAATGCCTTCATCGAGAACGATCTGCTCACCATCATAGGCCGGGTAAATCCTGAGAAGATCGGGTTTCATACCTATGCACAGATCCTGATCAAGGTGCGGCCCGTGGATAAGATCGCAGATGTGGCAGCACAGATCTCAAAATTACCTGAAGTGAGTTTCCTGGCCATGACCACCGGTCAGTACGACCTGGAGGTGAATGTCATGTGCAGGGACAATGATCATCTGGTGATGTTCATGACCAACCATATCACCAAAATGGAAGGTATATTCGAAAGTTCAACCAATATTTACTTCAAAGTATATAAATACGCACAGCCTGATCTTTACCTGTTGCGCAGAAAAGAGAGTGTGCCTGAATAAGGTATGCTCAATTGTAGCTCGTTAATGATATAACAGGTCAACATGGATATTGTCTGTCAGATGCATTTTCGATCTATTCACATCTAAACCTTATACGTTTACATTTTTCAACCCAATACAACCAACATGTCAATCTCAAAACTCACGCTTACGCTGCGCATGACCGTCTTCGTATGGTGTATTGCCCTCTCAGCTCAGGCGCAAACCGTACTCACCGGTGTGGTGCGCGATGCAGAGACCAATGAAACACTCGTTGGCGCGAATGTGCGATTAAAATCTGATCCTACGGTGGGTACCACCACAGATATTGATGGTGCATTTGCACTTTCTGTGAATACACCCACAGGCGAGATCATTGTTTCCTTTATCGGTTACACTGAAAAAGCATTTTTCTTTTCCGGTTCCGCAAACTTCGATATTCCTTTAAATGCGGAAAGCGAATTGGATGAGAT
>JAYRVB010000076.1:0-5936 GCA_041918775.1 Chitinophagales bacterium | reverse complement strand
TTTGCCGATAATGGGATTTTATAGCTTCACCTTGCGAGCGTGCACTCTGTGTAATTCATGAACGCATCTCCATATTATGTATGCAAAGATATATTTGAGATGAGTTCTACTACCTTTGCCTTATGGATAAAGAGTACAGAAAGGCATACTGGCTCTATCATGTATGTGTGTTTTTATGGGGCTTTACAGCAGTTTTCGGCAGGATCATCGACCTGAACGAAACGATACTCGTATGGTATCGTATGGGGATCACTTCGCTCATTCTACTTTGTTTGCCGGGTTTATGGAGATCCATGCGCAGTATTGATCGTAAAACATTGATACAATTGGTTGGCATTGGTGTGGTGGTAACTGCACATTGGCTGGCCTTTTATGGTTCAATTAAATCGGCCAATATCAGTGTGGCCCTCACCTGTCTGGCTACCACTTCGTTTTTTGTCTCTGTACTCGAACCCTTGTTTTTCAGACGCAAATTTATCTGGCATGAATTATTGCTGGCCATATTGGTGGTGCCGGCAATGTATTTGATCTTTCACTTCAGCGGGGCGTATCGCACAGGCATCATACTGGGGTTGATCTCTACTTTTTTTGCAACTGTTTTTTCCTTATTCAATAAAAAAATGATCGCCCAAACAAAGCCATTGAATATCACATTCGTTGAAATTGCCACAGGATTTGTTTTACTGAGCGCCATCATGCCGGTGTATCTGCATTATTTACCGGAAACCGATCTGCAGCCATCTGGAATGGATGTGATCAATCTGATATTGTTTTCTGCTTTATGCACGGTTGTGCCTTTTACCTTGTCGCTATACTGCATGCGGCATATTTCAGTATTCACGGCTTCCATTACACTGAACCTGGAACCCGTGTATGGGATCATCATGGCTATACTCCTGTTTCAGGAAAATGCACATCTGGAAACCGGATTTTATATCGGTACCCTCCTCATCATGGCCGTGGTGTTCATTAACCCCTTTATCCAAAAACGCTTTGGTGATCAATCAAGGCCTCCGGTCACTATCGGGGAGTAGTAAATTTGTGGTACATTCGTACTTTCAGCAGCACCCATGCCCGGTCGTATAAAAGCCCGCATGCCGCACGCGGCACCCTCTACCGACTTCGAATTATTCTTTCGAATGTCGGCAGATGTGATGTTGGTGGCTTTGTTGGATGGCACTATTGTAGACTTCAATAATGCACTCAGCAAGATCAGTGGATACACAAGGGAAGAGATCATTCAGTTAAAGGGAGGATGGGGATTTGTGTTGGAAGAAGATCTGCCAAATGCGATTAGTGTGATCGATAATCTTCGTGAGCATCAAAATGCACTGATCAATTATGAGTTGCGCATTCGCACGAAATCCGGAGAGATCAAAACACTGAGTTACGACGCCTCTGTGAATGCAATTACCGGACATATCTATGCAATCGGTAGAGACGTAACCGCACTGCGACAACAGGCTAAAGATGTGGCTGAAACAGAATCCCGATTGCGCTTCTTTTTTGATCATGCACTCGATGGCATGAGTATCATTGTGGATGGCGAATATAAGCTGATCAACAAAGCCTTCATGCGCATATTCGGCGCAGATCGTGAGGATCAGATCATTGGGAGAAATTTTCTCGATTTCGTTGAACCTGAGTTCAGGGAAAAGGTAAGCAGGATCGTGGAAACGAATTCTGACGAAATGTATACTTCGCAGATCGTCAGACTGGATAACGGCACCAGTCGTAATGTGGAGGTTACCGGAAAAACCATATCGCACCGCGATCAGAAAGTGCGCATCTCTGTAGTGCGTGATCTGGATGATCGACAAAAAATGCAGGAAAAGGTAAAGGAAAGTGAAGCCCGATTTACAGCCGTGTTTCAAAATGCTTCACTGGGTATTGCACTTACCGACAGAAATGGAAAGTTTGTAGAAGCAAATTATACCCTCTTGCAGCGATTGGGCTATACACTGGATGAGATCAAGGAATTAGATCTGTACCATTTTCTCGAACCTGAAGACCATATCTCTACAAAAGGATATTTCAAACAATTACTTAACGGAAAGATCCCCACCGTATTCTTCGAACGACGCTGGTCGAGGAAGAACGGCAGCAGCACATGGTCAAAAATGACCTGTAATGTATTGCACGGCACGGAAGGGAAAACACTCATCCTGTCCATCATTGAAGATATCGACATGCAAAAGCGCAACGAGCAGGCTTTGATGGAAAGTGAGGAAAAATTCCGCGCAGTATATGAAAGCTCGCCGATGGGTATCGTGATCACTTCAGATCCCGGTCGTATCCATGATGTCAATGAGGCATTCGTTGGTATGCTCGGATATTCTGAAGCGGTACTTCATGGAAAAAATCTGCTCGATTTTACGCATCCTGCAGACCTTGTCTCTGCCAAGCATCAATTAGAACGCATCTATTCCGGTGAAACAAATCACTTTTCACTGGAAAAGAGATTTGTCAGAAAAGACGGTACTGACTTTTGGGCGAAAGAAGTGATGTCGCCACTATTTCAGGTTGGTGATGCAGTATATACTGTGGCGATCATCGAAAATATTGAGGCACGCAAACGCGCAGAAGCGGCGCTTGAATTGAAGAATCATGAGTTGACCAATACCAACCAGGAACTCGAACATTTTGCTTATGTAGCTTCCCACGATTTGCAAGAGCCCTTGCGTACTATTACCAGTTTTATTCAAATTCTGGAACGTCGATACAGAGATCGCTTCGATGAGGAGGCTATGCAGTTCATGGGCTTTATCGTAGATGGCGCCAAACGCATGCAAACGCTGATCCACGATCTCCTCGAATACAGCAGGATCAATCGTTTCAACACCGGCTTTGAAAAAGTTGACCTCAATGAGGTGTTCATTACCGTGAATCACGCACTCAAGGATAAAATTGAAACACATGGCGCGCTGATCATGGCCGAACACTTGCCCGAAGTATATGGCAATCGCATTCAATTGACACAGGTGTTTCAGAACCTTATTGATAACGCGATCAAATTCAAGTCTAAAAAACGCACACCTGAAGTAACGGTCTCTGTGGTTGAACACCCGGATACCTGGGAATTGATCTTCAGAGATAACGGCATTGGCATCAGTCAGGAATACTATCAACGCATCTTCGTCATATTTCAACGCCTGCATACTGTGGAGGAGTACAGTGGCACCGGTATCGGATTAGCCATCTGCAGAAAGATCATCGAGCGACATGGCGGAGAGGTATGGGTGGATTCAAAACCCGGAAAAGGTTCTACTTTTCATTTTACGCTTAGTAAGCGACTTACCTGAAACAACACTTAATAAGTTGGACATTTCAAAGGATCGCGTTTGCGGTCTGATCCAAAGAGATATACTGCTGCTAATTCCAGTCCACCGGATAAATTACTCGCGGTACTCAATCTCGAGATATTGATATCGTAGCTGATAGATGTCGTGAATTTACCGGTTTGCAAACCACCAACGAGCCACATGGCATCGCCCACGCGCATCCAGGCACCGGCAAATAATGCACTCTCGGTACCAACACCACCCATCGGCATGCTGAAATTTGCACCGCCAACAATTTCCATGGCTTTTTTCTGCGTGGATATCATGATCTGCGGTTGAACAGTGGCCATTCCATTTACTGCAAAGAAACCACCGGCAGTTGCCGTTAATCGCATACCCACCTGATTGGTGCCACCATAAAATGATTCAACAGGTTCATTTACATGCATGATGGATGCACCCAGCATGTACCGCTGGTCTTCATAAGGTATAAGGGTAAGCAAAGCACCCAATCCGAGATCGGTGTAGGATAATTGCTGTTGCACGCCTGTTTCTAAACTCGCAATATTCTGATCGAATGTAAAATCATTCCATTGGTTGTCGAAATACAGTTGCGCAAGGTCAAACGATTTTTGTACGACTCCACCTTGCAGGCCCACCGCAAAACGCACGGCATCCTGATCGGTATATCCGATGTGATAAGCGGCAGAAAGCAATAATTTATTGGTGGTAAGTACACCATCTCCTGCCTGATCATTCATGGCCAGTACACCAATGCCAAACCTGTTCACTGCTTTTTTAGGTTGAATGCCGGCATCTGCATATACACTGAAAGTACGATAAGGCACAGTTACACTTCCCCATTGATCGCGATAATTGGCACCAAGGCGCACATCACCACTGAAGTTGCCCGTTTGTGCTGGATTGTAATACATCGGTGCTGCAAAGAATTGCGAAAAATGCACATCCTGCGCCTGCACATGCAACATTAAACCCATCGCTATCGTGATCAGTATGCTTCTCATTTCAATAGCGTGATGTTGCCTTTTAATTCTATGGGTTTACTATCCAGAAAACGACCGGTTAATACATATACATATACCTCGGTTTCCTGCAATTGGCCTTTGTAAGTGCCATCCCAACCCACACTCCTGTCGTTGGTTTGGAAGATCAATTCACCCCAGCGATTGAAGATCAGTAATTGTATCTCGTCAAATCCATATCCTTTGATATACACCACATCGTTTATACCATCGTTGTTCGGACTAAAAGCATTTGGTATACCCACGGCGCCTTCTGTAACTACCTCTACCGTGCGGCAATAGGTATCTGAACATCCATTGCTGTTGGTTGCAGTGAGGCAAACAGTGTAAGTGCCTTCTTCAGTGTATACGTGTTGACCATTAACATCAGTGCTGGTGCTGCCATCACCAAAATCCCAGGCATAGGTAACGGCATTCGTACTGAGGTTCGTAAATTCCGTGATCGTATTGATGATCGCAAATTCCGGATAGGCATCAAAATTGGCAACAGGCCAGCCATCTATCGTGATGATTTGCGAAATGGTATCGGGCACGCCACATAAAATTGCAATGAGCGATACGGTATAAGTGCCGGGCTCAGTGTATATGTGTGTGGTGGCAAAGGCGGTGTCTATAGCACCATCACCAAATATCCAGATCAATTCATCTGCAGTGGTGGTTGTAGGCGTAAACGAAGCCTCTACAGGTAGACATCCATTGGCTGTATAATCAAATCCTGAATTGAATTCATAGAGATATTCCACATCTATAAAAAAGGTGTCAACACTATTGCAACTCAGTGAATCAGAAACCACCAGCGTTATGGTATACAATCCGGGGTCGTAATAAGCATGCACCGGATTCTGCTCATCAGAACTTGTGCCATCGCCAAAATCCCAACTAAATGTGGTGGTAGGATTAAACGCCCCTAATGTGGTAAGTGTTGCAGTAAGACTATCGCAGTTTTCTTCTAGGGATGCGGTAAATTCCGCACTGATATCCGCACTTAGTACGGTAACTGTTAAATAAGCTGTATCGGCAATATTGCAGGTAAGTGAATCGATCACCACCAGCATCACTTCATACGTGCCTGCATCCGTGTAAGTGTGCGAGGGTTCAAAAGCAAAACTGAGTGGTGAGCCATCGCCAAAATCCCAGATATAATCTTCTGCATCAGTACTGGTATTAATAAAATCTACATCAAATGGCACACATCCGATAAAAGAGGGATCTGCTACAGCTGCAGCATACACACCGGCCACTTCAAAATTGATCTTGGTAACGCCTAAGTTGCAGAAAGAACTGCCATTCGTCTCCGACCATGCACCTGCAGTGGTCGGAAAATCATCCAGACCCCAGCACCCGGCACACACAGCCTGATAGATCACACCGGCTTTGTCGAAACGACTGGTGCCGCCATCAACGTGTTCCGGACTTAATGGTCCGCCATAATAACTCGCAAACAAAAGATCAATCGCGTTCTTGGACACGACAAAGAAATAGAAGTCACTGCCATCGGTGGTCGATTGTATCGCATCCGGTGTAGTGGTCATACCGGAGGTGCTTCCTGTAGAAAAATTATATCCCTGATTTACCGAACCACCCCATCCGGATACATAAACGTTTTCACATT
>JAYRVB010000075.1:0-5837 GCA_041918775.1 Chitinophagales bacterium | reverse complement strand
TCGCCAGGGCTTTCTTCAGTGCCTGCGAGAAGACTTCCGGCCATAATAGTATCAGCACCGGCTACGATCGCTTTTACGATATCACCGGTATAGCGGATACCGCCATCACCGATCACCGGTACTCCAGTTCCCTGCAAAGCTTGTGCCGCTTCGAAAATGGCACTGATCTGTGGAACCCCCACGCCGGCTACAACCCTTGTGGTACAAATACTTCCGGGGCCCACACCCACTTTTACGCCATCCACGCCTGCATCGGCCAGGGCTTTTGCTCCGGCTCCAGTGGCTACATTTCCTGCTACCACTTCAAGGTCGGGGAATGTCTTTTTCACGAGTCGCACCATGTCCAATACCCCTTTCGAATGTCCATGCGCGGTATCGATGATCACCATGTCAACGCCTACTGCACGCAAGGCCTCTACACGCTGTATCGTATCATGTGTAACGCCAACAGCCGCTCCCACCAGTAATCGACCATAACTGTCTTTACAGGCGCGTGGGTGGCTTTGTAATTTCTTGATGTCTTTATACGTGATGAGTCCTTTCAAGGTGCCTGTGCCGTCAACTACTGGTAACTTTTCGATGCGATAGTTGCGCAAAATGTCTTCGGCTTGTGCCAGGGTTGTGCCTTCCGGTGCGGTGATCAGGTTTTCTTTGGTCATCACCTCAAATACCGGGCGATTCAAATCGGTTTCAAAGCGCAGGTCGCGGTTCGTAAGGATCCCAACCAGCTTTTTTTGTGCATCGACCACCGGAATTCCGCCGATCTTGAATTCGCGCATCATGGCCAGTGCATCGCGCAGGGTGGAGTCTTTCACCAGGGTCACCGGATCGAGGATCAAACCGCTGTCGGAGCGCTTTACTTTGCGCACCTGTTCGGCTTGTTTTTCGATGGTCATGTTCTTATGGATGATACCGATACCCCCTTCACGTGCCATGGCAATAGCCATTTGTGATTCGGTCACTGTGTCCATGGCCGCAGAGATCAGTGGCACATTGATGCGCAGATTACGGGTTAAACGCGTAGAAATGTCGACCTCCCGGGGTAACACCTCGGAGTAGGCAGGCACAACAAGAAGATCATCGAAGGTGAGGCTTTCGCCTAAGAACTTGGTTGAGAGATTTTCCATGTGCAAAGATAAGGTGCTCTGCGGGAATTTCGCAAATGGAAAATGGCTATATGCCTGTAATGCCCGTCTGCATTGACTTACAGAAAAAAAGGCCGCCCACCGGGACAGCCTTTTTTTCTTATGCATATTGCGAAGATCACTTCAGATCAAATCGGTCGAGCTCCATCACTTTATGCCAGGCCTGCACAAAATCGCGCACAAATTTTTCCTGACCATCGGCACAGGCATACACTTCCACGAGGGCGCGTAATTCTGTATTCGAACCAAAGATCAGATCGGCACGCGTTGCTGTCCACTTCACCTGATTGGTTTTACGATCGCGACCTTCAAAAATTTCTTTAGATTCTGAAGTTGCGGTCCATTTGGTATTTACATCCAACAGATGCACAAAAAAGTCGTTTGACAATGTTTCTGATTTTGCCGTAAACATGCCATGACGACTATGATCGTAATTGGTATTCAGCACGCGCATACCACCAATAAGTGCCGTCATTTCCGGTGCAGTAAGTGTAAGTAATTGTGCCTTATCCACCATCATCTCTTCAGTGCATATCGGATAATGCGCTTTGCGATAATTGCGGAATGCATCAGCTACCGGTTCAAGCACTTCAAATGATTCCACATCCGTTTGTTCCTGCGATGCATCGGTGCGTCCGGGTGTAAATGGAACTGAAATGGTATATCCTGCATTTGCGGCTGCTTTTTCAATTGCAGCACAACCACCTAAAACGATGAGGTCTGCGAGAGATACTTTTTTATTTCCGGTTTGTGCGCGATTGAAGTTTTGCTGTACATTTTCCAATGCCTGCAACACACGCGTCAACTGAGCGGGATCATTTACTTCCCAATCGCGTTGTGGTGCGAGTCGGATGCGTGCACCGTTTGCGCCACCGCGTTTGTCGGATCCACGGAAAGTGGAAGCCGAAGCCCAGGCTGTAGCTACAAGGTCTGCAACCGAAAGTCCTGATTGCATGATCTGTGCTTTCAGGTTATTGATATCAGCAGTATCGATCAATGCGTGATCAAGTGCCGGCACAGGATCCTGCCAGATCAACTCTTCAGCAGGCACTTCCGGTCCTAAATACCGCGCACGAGGGCCCATATCGCGATGTGTCAATTTAAACCAGGCGCGTGCAAATGCATCCGCGAATGCATCCGGATTTTCGAGGAAGTGGCGTGAAATTTTTTCATACGCAGGATCGAAACGCAGTGCAAGGTCAGTGGTTAACATGATCGGTGCATGTTTCTTTCCGGGAATATGTGCGTCAGGTACTGAATCAGCACCCATATCGTGTTTAGGTTTCCACTGTTGTGCACCGGCGGGACTTTTATGTAATTCCCATTCGTACCCAAATAAATTCCAGAAGAAATTATTGCTCCATTTTGTTGGCGTGGTTGTCCATGCGCCTTCCAATCCACTTGTGATCGTGTCTTCCGCATTTCCTTTTCCGAAGGAATTGATCCAGCCCATACTTTGCGCTTCCATTTCGGCAGCAGCAGGTTCTTTGCCAACATATTTACCAGGATCGGCAGCGCCATGTGTTTTTCCGAAGGTATGTCCACCGGCAATAAGCGCCACTGTTTCTTCATCGTTCATGGCCATGCGCTTAAATGTTTCACGAATATCGCGTGCAGCGAGGAGCGGATCGGGTGTTCCGTTAGGACCTTCGGGATTCACATAGATCAAACCCATTTGCACCGCGGCGAGCGGATTTTCGAGTTCTCTGTCGCCGGAGTAGCGTTTATCGCCGAGCCATTCTTTTTCGGAACCCCAGTATACATCCTGTTCAGGTTCCCACACATCTTCGCGACCGCCACCAAAACCAAATGTTTTAAAACCCATGGATTCGAGTGCGCAGTTACCGGCCAAAATCATCAGGTCGGCCCAGGAAAGTTTGTTTCCATATTTCTGTTTCACGGGCCAGAGGAGTAGTCGCGCCTTATCGAGGTTTGCGTTATCGGGCCAGCTGTTCAATGGTGCAAAGCGTTGTGTGCCGTTGCCTGCGCCGCCGCGACCATCCTGTATACGATAGGTGCCGGCGCTATGCCAGGCCATGCGGATAAAGAAGGGTCCGTAGTGACCATAATCTGCCGGCCACCAATCCTGCGAGGTGGTCATAACTGCAATGATGTCTTTTTTTACTTCGGCCAGATCCAAAGAGGAAAATGCTTTTGCATAATCGAAATTCGGATCCATCGGATTAGATAATTCGGAATGCTGACGAAGAATGTTCAGTTTTAACTGATTCGGCCACCAATCGAGATTGCCTGTTCCGGTTCCGGCGCCTTTTTTTTGCATGGTGCCGTGTGGAAAGGGGCATTTTCCTTCACCAACAGGTGGGTGAGTGGAGTTGTTGTTATCCATATATGTTGATTTTTATTTTTTCCGTGCCAATATACATACATTCAAGGGGAGTACAAATGATATAAATCAGTCAGAACGCAAACACTTCAGGACCTCTAAAGGTTCTGCAAAACATAAAAATCAGTTGGGAGATGGGTGCAGGCTAAGGCCCCACCCGGGGAAGGGCACACCCCGATTGATGTGCCCCGTTAGCAGCGAACGTTGATCACTCGCGTTTAATATCCAATTTTGCTTTAATCCGTTGCACACTGCGTTTGTTTTCATCCACATCATTGTCGCTCATCGCGTACAACTGTGCAAGTTCGTAACAGCGTTGTGCGCGCTTCAGATGCAATTGTTCTTCGTGGCACAAAGCCATGTGTTTGTACACCATAGTTTTGTACACACAGGTGATCAATAACGCGCGTTCGCATGTGTGGAGCAATGCTATGTGATCGCTCAGATAGAATTGCACGCGCATTAATGCATACCAGGCAACTGCCAGCTGGTCGTTGAAGTGAATGGCCATGGTATAGCAGCTTGCAGCACGTGCATAGTCCTGCATGTGAAATTCATACATGTTGCCTAATGCCATGTGCGCTTCGGGTAAACCCGGTTCTTCTTCGAGCAGATCTTCCGCCAGGCGTTTTACTTTAAGCGCCTTTCCCATTTGCACTAATTTTTGCAATCGGATCAGTTTTTCATCCATATCATATAATATCTGCATAAGTCAATTTTTTTCGGGTTGTGTGCGGATGGCATACACCATGCATGGAGCTGCCTGAGTATCATCCATCCATACGCACAACTTTTGGTTTAAAAATGCCGATAATGTTGACCAGGTCTTCCTGATTTTGCATTACCGTATTGATGTCTTTGTATGCCATTGGCGCTTCATCTACATCGCCACCGATGAGTGTAACCCCGGCATCTGCCAGTGCTGAGCGCAACATCGGTTTGGTGAATTGCGATTTGGCGGCAGTGCGCGACATTAATCTTCCTGCACCGTGTGATGCAGAGTTCAATGACAAGGCCTCACCTTTTCCTTCCACAATAAAACCAGGAGCCGTCATTGAGCCCGGAATGATCCCAAGCACACCTTTTCCTGCAGGCGTTGCACCTTTGCGATGCACGATCACCTCTTTGCCATTGTGTACTTCTTTCCAGGCGAAGTTGTGGTGATTTTCCACCCTGCCGATAATGGCACCGCCTAATGAGCGATGTACTTTTTCGTGGATGCGATGATGACATGCTGATGCATAATCGCCACTTAATTGCATGGCGATCCAGTACGACATACCTTCTTCAGAATCCAGCGACAAGTATGCAAGATGTCGGGCTGCATCCGGCAGTTTACACAATTCTTTTGCCAGTCGCGTGTAATGTCCCGCTACCGAAGCACCTAATCCTCTTGAGCCGCTATGCGACAATAAGGCCAGGTATTTTCCGGGAGGCACGTTCAATGACTCAGCTGTTTGTGTGATCTCTACGATCCCAAATTCCACAAAGTGATTTCCGGAACCGGAGGTGCCCAACTGTTTTACAGCTTTATCGCGCAAGCCACGCAATAATGCAGTGGTGCTGAAAGCAGGGTCTTCCAAAATCGGATGATCGCCGGCATTTTTAAAAGTTGCACCTGCGCCAAACAATGTATTTCGGGTAAGAAATCCGGATAATACATCGTGATTTTCCAGGGCGAATGTTGCCGGAATATCGAAGATACTCATACACATTCTGCAACCAATATCAACGCCTACACCGTAAGGGATCACCGCGTTCTCCGTTGCCAGTACACCACCGATCGGTAAACCATATCCCTGATGTGCATCAGGCATTAAAGCACCACTTACCGAAACTGGTAATTTCATGGCCACTTCCATTTGATTTACTGCGCCTTGCTCGATATGCATTGCACCGTAGCTCACATATGGAATGCGGTTTTCCCGCAGGGGAATATGTGCATGCCTTGGCCTTTTTATATCCAATAATGCAGTGGCAATTTTTCCTAATGCTGCATCCTCAACAAACCTTTCAGGATCCTGCAACACCTGCTTTAGTGTGCTCAATGCTTCTGCTTTGGTGCTATGCATATAAAATTGATGCATCACCTGAATCGCAATTCCAATAGCCACACTTTGTGGGTATCCGATCTTTCTGAGATCTTTTCCGTTTAATGATAATCTTCCCATAGGGGGTAATTTACATGGTTTAAAAAATACATAATATGCCCTGCACATTCCGTTTGGAACATGACATAGAAGTACAACAAGCCGCGCGCATCATTGCGCATCAGCAAATCGATCTGAAAAGTCAGGGTAATAAAAAACCCCGACAAACTGCCGGGGTTATATAAGTTACAGAATAGT
>JAYRVB010000074.1:0-5929 GCA_041918775.1 Chitinophagales bacterium | reverse complement strand
TGTCGTTTCTGACATTGTACGCAATTGTGCGCCCGATGCATCCGCCTTTTTTAACTCTACTGATGCCAACGTGGGTATTGAGAACGGTATCTTATTGTCAAGTGGCTTGAGCACGAATGCGCAAGGTCCAAATAATGCAGGATCCAGTTCAGGTTATATGGACTACCCGGGTGATGCCGATCTTGATCTACTTTCAGATTATACCACTTATGATGCCTGTATCATTGAATTCAATATGACCGTAATGGCGGATACCCTCAAACTGAACTATGTGTTTGGCTCTGAGGAATATCCTGAGTATATCCTGTCAGGTTTTAATGATGTGTTTGCATTTTGGGTGAGTGGACCGGATATCCCGACCCCGCAAAACATTGCCTTAGTTCCGGGAACAACCTTACCGGTTTCGATCAATAATATTAATGACATTACCAATGCCGACTATTACATCAGTAATGGAGATGGCTGGGAAGCCCCTTATAGCACAGATGAATTTTATATCCAGTATGATGGATTTACAACTGTGTTACTCGCAACTATTCCGGTAACCGCAGGTGAAACCTACCATATGAAAATGGCAATTTCCGATGCAAGCGACGGCATTCTCGATTCAGGCGTATTCCTGGAAACAGGTAGTTTGGGCAGTTTGCGTATGGCGCATGAAACGCTGGCCGATAATGGTTTAACATTTGCCGTTGAAAAATGCGCAAACGGATATTTCAAACTCATCAACCAGATCCCGTGTGCAGAACCACTGGTGATCGATTATCACATTGCCGGTTCGGCAGTGAATGGTGTAGATTATGAAACCATCACTGAGCAACTGACCATTCCGGCATGGGACAGTGTTGGTTACATCCATATCAATCCGATCTTCGATGGTGTTGATGAAGCAACTGAAAGTGTTGTATTGTATTTATACAATCCACAATCCGGTTTCGTGTATGATACACTTACCATGCTGATCAACGATGAACCTGCCAACGCAGATTTTGCAACAGAGATCACAGAACTCACAGCCACCTTTACCGAAACTTCAGGTGATGCGGTTAGCGCTGTTTGGGATTTTGGTGATGGCAATACCAGCACAGAATTAAATCCGGTCCACACATACGCCGAAGATGGTTATTATATGGTATGCGTAACATCAACCAATGCATTTAACTGTACCAGCGAATATTGCAAAGAAGTTGCTGTTGGCAATGTAGGTGTTCAAACACTTGCACTCGACATCACCATTTCACCAAACCCTGCAAGTACAAGCATTCAGGTAAGCGGTGTTACTTCGGGCGCCATAGCTACCATCCGCAATTTGCAGGGCGAAGTGATGATGCTGATAAGCTGTCAGGCGAATACTACCACTCTGCCTATCGCATCCCTCGCAGCCGGCATGTATATGTTAGAGATTCAAAGCGAACAAGGTCGCGGGGTTTCTATGTTTGAAAAACAATAACATTTGAAATATATCATAAAAAATGGGCGGCCTCTGATGAAGCCGCCCATTTTTTATGTCTGTTGGTCACATGACCATAAACTTCTCCGTAAATCGATAGGCACCCTGGGTGACCACCACAAAATAATGTCCGCTTTCAACGCCTGCGAGTGGCAAGGTATAAGGCACATCTTTATTGATCGCAGCATGCTTGGTAATGACGAGTTTGCCCTGCATATCGTACACATTGATCTGGGCATCTGGTAAATGCGCCTGGATAGTTAATTGTATGTGTGACTGAGCCGGGTTCGGGAACACTTGTAAAACCTGCTGATCGAGTTGCTGGTCTTGAATAGAAACAGGTTCCTTATACAAAGCAAATTCCCATGTGCCTCTGCCATAAGTACCAAACCGAACAGCGTGTATTTCTTCGATATAATCTACGCTCCAATATGTTTGTAATGGTGCATCATCACCGGCAAGGTTGTGCCAAGTGCTATCCGCCAAAACACATACATAAGGTGCTACTTCGGTAGCCGCAAATAATAAACTGTCGTCAGTAGTGACAGCGAGGTCATACACCAAAGTGCCGGGCAGATCTACATCCAGGGCTGTGAAATTGGCCCCATGATCATCACTCATATACACTGCAGGATTATCATATCCCGAACCCCCGATATACACCACCCCAAGTTGTGATGCAGACGCTTCGATAGCAGAGCCATAAAAATAATGACTATCGGGTCCGTTGAATCCACTGCTCAATGTCCAGGTTTCACCGGCATCTTCCGAATGATAAAAATTGCCGCTACTGGTAAGCAAATACCAATAATTCGGATCGATCGGCGAATAGGTGATCGCGCTGATACTTCCACCACCTGCAACAGAAAAATTCTTTGGTTGTTTTACCCCGGTAATTAAGCCGCCTGATTTCTCCAAACGCCACAAATAGGCGCCGCCTCCGTCAGAACCTCCTCCCCACCAGGCCACTTCATCGTCAAATGGGTCAGCCATTACAGGCGCCATCCATAAATGTCCGTACCCTTCGAAATCCCAAAAAAACAGATCTGAATCTGCTGCAGCATCCTGAATATACATGGCAAAACCGGGATACACACACCAGAGATTATCACCTCCGCTACGGGAAACAATATGTCCGTAATCGCCACTGATCAATTGATCAAAATAATAATCATCTCCAATAGTATAACTGCTGCGTTGATATCCCTGATCCTGCGCCCCGGCAAAAATGATTTCAGGCACATAGCGATAGGTATATACATCATAATACTGCGCATTGCGCATGCCCTCATTAGTGATATTGGTCCAAATCAATCCATAATCATCTGTTCTAAACAATCCTCCATCAGTGCTGATCAAAACGATCTCCTCATCTGTATCCGGATCGATATAAGTGCGGATAAAAGGGATATCCGCATGCAGATTATACTCTTCGTCATCATAATACTCCCACCAATTATTATTCCTGGTCCATTCATCACCGCCTGTAAAGCTGCGATAACTGTCAACCCCACCATAATAAACATATCCTTCTATCTTCTGCGAACAGTTAAAACTGTTCTTACTGAAATTACCCTCATCTACATGCCCGGTTTGTGTCCACGAAACGCCTCCGTCTGCTGAACGGAAAAAGTCAGTAGTATAATCCGTAAAATTCTTGTGCGCTGCATACAAAGTGGTGCTACCCGCGCCCTCAAAACCACACAACATGATCTCTCCCGCATCAGTAAGTGGAAGGTCACCGGTGATCTGCGGCATACCATCGGCATCCAACAAATAACAATGTGCATTTTCAATCAGGTAACATTGTGCCGAACCATAAGGCGGACTCCAGATAACAAAATTATGTGCACCTCCATAAGTAGGCACGTCCCACGAAGTGATCTGCTCAAATGACGCTCCCAGATCACTCGATCTGTATAAGGTTACTATATCCCACCAATTGGTATAATCCCATTCATAGGCTAACACATACATCGTATGTGCCGCATCATTTAATAGCTCAACATCCATCACATAGCCCCAGGCGCTAACGTTTTCCAATCCGGTGGTCATGGTCCAGTTAATGCCCTCATCTTCTGTGTAAAATATTCCCTGAACACCCCATTGACTTGTTCCTACGATCAATCGATCGTCAACCTTGCGCAGAAAATGACTGCCGCCAATTTTGAAATGGTCATTGATCACATTCCAGTTATTGCCATCCAGATCGCCTTTCCATAAATTCCCTCCATCAGAAAATGCATAAACAACATCTTCAGCAAAATCCACTTCTGTGGCCCACAATCGACCTGCCGTATTAAAACTGCCGATCTCATCCCACTTACCGATCACTGCACCTCCGGCCAATGTATCATACATACCACCCGTTATGCGTTGATCATAGCGTAATGCCCTCTCCTGCATAAGCACATAACGAAGGTCGGCATCGCGTTTACGCCAATTCGTTCCGGGCGCTGCTTTGTGCATCGACGCAAAAAAAGCTTCGCGATCGGCATTCTCTCCTTCTTCTCCTCGCTGTCCCATTCGCGACTCTGTCGGTTCAGGTGGCATGGATTCATGAAAATTGCTATTGTCCTTCTGACGTATGAACACCACCACCAATACCGTTATCGTTAATGCGATGGTACCCAATAAAATAAAAAACGCTATCCCTTTCTTCATAATGAAATTTCTAAATCTATGATCTTAACGCATACCCGCCACTTCCGGAATTACTTTACCTATGCAGGCGTTTGGTTCAGAAATACGCAGCATGTCAGCTAATGTGGGTGCAATATCGGTGATATATACATTCCTGTGCAAGGTGCCGGGTTTTATTTTCCAGCCAAAGAACAAAAGTGGCACATGCGTGTCGTAGGAGAAATGTGAACCATGTGTGGTGCCTGAAGGCCGATATGCTTCAAACCAATATGGCTCATATAGCACCTGAATATCCCCACAACGCTGCGGATAAATACCATTGATCACCAGCTCCTTTACCTCTGCATTCAATGTAGCCTGTGAAAGTTTCTGTACCGGCAACACATAAGACACACCGGGCATTTCCATAATGGCCGGATACAATATCTCAAAAGCATCATCAATGGTTTTACCACTTGCAAGCAGCATGGCGTCATTCAGATACACCTGTTGATTCGTATAAGCACTGATCCATTCCTTATCACCCCAGGCTTCCTTTAAAGCAGCGGTCATATGGTCGAGCATCGCACGTTCTGTAGATGTACCCGCCGGCACCCGCAGTGCTTGCATATATTGGGGTGTTGGAGAAACACCATGATCAGCCGTAAGAAATAATACATAATTTGATCTGCCAACCTGTGTATCTAAATAATTGATCAATTCACCGAGATCGCGATCTAATCGCAAATAGGTGTCCTCTACTTCCATGCTATGCGGACCATAGGCATGTCCTACATAATCAGTTGATGAAAAACTGACACATAAAAAATCTGTTACATCATCTTTCCCCATTTGCTCACCCGCAATGGCTGCCATGGCAAATTGCGCAGTGAGTGTATTACCAAATGGCGTTCCCTTTATCGATTCACTGCTGCCATTATAAATCATGTAATGTGGGAAGGCTGAATTTGGCTCATTTACATATACGGTTTCCCAGGAAACGCTGTCGGCTGTTGACGCTGTGTATGAAGCCGCCGGGAGTAACAATTCCCAGTTTCTATTCATCATTTTTTGTGCACGTTCCTCTCCATTAAAGGATTTTACCCAACCCGGAAGTTCGCGCATATAAAAAGTACTGCTTACCCATGCATTACTTGCCCCATCATACCAATAGGCCGCATCAGCCATGTGTCCTGCGGGTAAGATCGCACCGCGGTCCTTCAATGCAATACCTACCACTTTTGAAGCCGACTGATTACTCATCTGCAACATATCGGTGATGGTTGTAGCCACCATATTTTTAGGCGACATTTTACTCCCTATGCCATTGCCGCCCACCATAGCAACCGATGTGTCGTCTGTTACATATACAAAACCGCCGCTCCGCTCATTGAACCAGTCATTAGAAACCACCCCATTCAAGGCGGGAACCGAACCGGTGTAAATGCTGGCATGTCCCGGCCCTGTGTAAGTGGGTATATAATTATAATGTGTATTCTCGCAGCTATAGCCTTCTTTTACCAGTCGCTTGAAACCCTGATCCTTATACAAAGGCATATATCGATACAGGAACTCATACGCCATCTGGTCCACCACCACACCTACCACAAGTTTAGGTTGAGTGGGTGCAGTTTGTCCAAACAAGGCAGTCTGCAACAACATGCTTACACACAATATCCTGAATTTCATATCAGATTTTTTTCCAAAAGTACTAAGAAAGGGGCGCAAAACCAGACTACACTTCCCTCACCACAAGTGATATCCAAAGCAGGCAGCGGTCTGAACAAGCACATCGCTATTTTATCGTTTGTTCAATCGGCTGGTTTGAGGTGGATGTGCAAATACAGGATTACGCTC
>JAYRVB010000073.1:0-1918 GCA_041918775.1 Chitinophagales bacterium | reverse complement strand
TATTATTTGGCATGCAACTGATCCACTATCGCGGATTTGAATTCGCACCATTGCGGGATGATTATGGGCAAATACTATATTTCAATCCACTAGAACCCGACGGTAGTGAATTGATTGCAGGTGGTGGATTGCGCTACCGCTTCACCAACAAGATCAGCACCAGTGCAGTGTATAGCAACTACGCATCTGAAAACACCCTATCTACGCTGCCGAATTATACGATAGGCACATTTGCTTTCATCTTTAAAATGGACTTTTAATATGCAACGACTTACAATAATTATGCTGACAGTTCTGGCATTTACATTGAATGCCTGCAGACAAGAAGATGATGTGTTCGATGGTCCGTCGCTCAACGACATTTATGGCGAGTTCTCTTTTGTTGAACCGTTTTACATCACCAATGAAAACGTAGACTTTGCCGCAGGGCAGTCAACAGCCTTTGTTGCTGAGTTTTCTAAAAATGTAAACTGGCAGATACAGATAACCGGCTTAACTTCAGGAGCTATTAAAACGATCTCCGGAACAAGTAATTATATCGATACCGATAATGCTACCTGGTATGGCAGCACCACTATACTGCCAATGTTTCGCGCTGAATTGTGTGCAGTGGAACTCACCTTTTCCGGTGAGGCAGATACAGTGCGCGACACACTGGAAATCGTAACACCTAAAGTACACGACGGTTTTATCTTAGCAGATTTTGAATCCGGAATGCCTGTAGGCTGGGAACCCTTTGTTCAAGCCGGTGCTGATATGAGTTTTACGATCACAAATACAGTAACAGCAGGTCAGGGACAGTATTATTATGATATGGGTGGAGAGGTGAACTGGGATTGGTTAATTGGACTGGTTGATATTCCTGCATCCGCATACGGCAGTACAACGTTTCCATTGAATAGCAATCCGGATAATGTATTTTTTAATGTGATGCTCTACAATCCGCCCGCGATCACCAACAGCGTAGTGCTTTTCCAATTCAGGGAAGACGATAATGGTGATGGCACCTTCTCTGAAGGAACTGAAGACATGTGGGCTGTTGAAATTAAAATGACCGATCCGGGTTGGCAATTGATCAGCAGAAATTATAGTGAACTGGCAACACTGATAAATGGTGTGCCGGCTGATCCGCTGGGCAATGGCATTCACGAAGCAGATAAATTATTTCAGGTGAGCGTTTTGATGCTGGCAAATCCTTCATCCGGATATTCACAGGCATTAATGGATTACATGATATTTACTGATGGTGCAGCCTTAGAACCATGATACCACAACTTAAATATTCTGCTGCCATAGCATTTGGTGCATGTGTGCTGAGCGCATGTGTTCAACCGAAACAAGCCTCATTATATCCGGCGCCTGACACCAAAGAACAGGCTCCGCACATTGGCAATTGCTACACCTTACAGATCTTTGAAGACAATCTGAGCAGCGATGTGTGGTTCACACAAAATGCATCCTGCATTGAGATCAAAGAAACAAAAAGCGGTCAGTTCGCCGGCGAAGGCGCCTTGCATATCAAATGGAATAAGCCGCAAAGCACCTGCGACTGGATCGGTATGGGCATCGGGTGGGACGATTGGTTTGCAAAAGACCTCCATCAGATCATTGATAGTGCAGCCATTCAGTTTCACGTTCGGAATATTAAAGGTGTTACAAAAGGATTGCCCTGGGCAATAGCATTCGAAGATTACGGAAATGCACAAGCCTGGTGTGGCATGTCACCTAATTTTATTGAAAACGGTGAAGTAACAGAAGCCTGGACTAAAGTAACCATCCCGCTTTCAGAATTTGATTACAGCATGCAGGAGCCTGATATGCGCACAGTAAAACAAATCATCATTCAGTTTGAAGGAGATGGAGAGATATTGCTGGACGACATCAAACTCGTACGCAGCAGCGGAAGCACAAATAAAGT
>JAYRVB010000072.1:0-4305 GCA_041918775.1 Chitinophagales bacterium | reverse complement strand
TGCAGGATCAACAGGCCCACAAAATGTGCAACTGTATATGTGCTCGTATCAGCTGCAATGAACAGGGTATCTCCCTGTGAGATATAGCCATATTCCACCTGGTCAGTGCCCGGTACCAGGCTGAGCGTATCGATGCGCATGGTGTCGTTGATCACCGGTAGCACGCGGGTACGCATATTGGACGATTGGGCCGAGAGGGAACCAACGCAGAGAAAAATCAGAAACGCGCACGCTATGTGGGAAAACGACCGGATAAGAGGTAATTTCAGGTAAAAATACAACGAAACTACCCAGCACCATGTTGTATCAGACCGCCTGTTCTTTGTTCAGACGGATCACGCGGAGGGCATTCAGGAGCTTGATGACCGGATAGGTAGGATCTAATTCGAACCAACGCACTCCAAAATTGGGTCTTGAACCATATTTATGGTGGTTGTTGTGATAGCTTTCACCCATCATCAATACATCTACCGGAAGGAAATTCTTGCTGGTGTCATCAACTTTAAAATTCGTATAACCGAACTTATGGGCAAAATAGTTAATGATCGCTCCATGCACCGGGCCCATTAAACAGGTGATCGGGAAAAGCAACCACAACCACCAAACAGGAGCGAGTAACCAATAAATGGCAGCATAGATCACCACCCAGGATAAACGAACCGGCCATGATCCGGCAAAAAAATCAAATGAACGCCACATCGGTAGGTTGATCAGGTATTTTTGATCGACCGGAAATACACCTTTGTTGATATCGCCATAGATTACCTTGGTCTTGTGCATCAGTGGGAAAAGTCCATGCGCATACTTGGGTGAATGTGGGTCTTTTTCTGTATCGGCAAATGCATGGTGTAAACGATGTAACACACCGTACGCATAGGGACTCAGATAACTTGATCCCTGTGTGACAAACGTGAACAGATAAAAGAATTTTTCCCAAAAGGGTTTCATGCGAAACATGCTATGTGCTGCATATCGATGCAGAAAAAATGTTTGGCTGAACAGGGATAAATACCAATGTAAGGCAAAAAAGACAAAAAACCAGATCATGTAAGCGTCAAACGATTATTATATTCGGTGCAAAGGTAATGTATAGTGCTGAATTGACCGCAGGCGGCGACATCCATCGCCAAACCTATGCAGGGCAAGGGTATCCGATATATCTTCAGGTGCGTATGATTATCTTTCAGTTTGTACCGTGCTTGTTGCTGCCTGAAGGGTGAACAGGGTGATCTCCGGTAAAATACCGACACGTCCGGGATACCCGATCACGCCAAATCCTCTGTTCACATATAAGTATTGCTGACGATGCGCATATAATCCGGCCCATTGCTTATATAGATATTTCACCGGACTCCACTTGATCTTCCACCATTCGAATCCAAATTGCATACCATGTGTATGTCCGGAAAAGGTGACATCCACATGTGCCGGATGCTTTAATACTTCTGCCTCCCAATGTGAAGGATCGTGCGATAATAATAGTATGGTAGCCGCATCGGCCAATCCATGCAAAGCATGATCAAGTTTACCGTATGAGGCAAAGCGTCCGCGCGCACTCCAGTTCTCTACACCCGCAACAGTAATGCGCTCCCCATCTTTTTCAATATGCACATGTTCATTCAACAATAAGCGCCATCCCATTTCTCCATGCAATCGTTTCAGCTTATCGAGGTTGGCCTGTTTGGTTTCTGCATTTGGCCAGGCGTAGTAATCGCCGTAATCATGATTGCCCAGTACACTGAATACACCGTGTTTTGCACGCAGTCGCGAAAGTATTTGCACAAAGGATTCAGCTTCATCTGCGATATTATTTACCAGATCGCCGGTAAAGAAAATGATATCTGCATCCAACGCATTGATCTTCTCCACTGCATTGGCTACCGCTTCATGGTCTTGTAAGCTGCCTGAATGGATATCACTGATCTGCACGATACGTGTGCCGGCGAATGCTTTGGGTAATCGCATAAGCTTAACCTGCACATTGTGGATGCGATAGCGATACACATTGAATAAAGTGCCATAAATAAATAAGCCTGTCATCACCACACCTGCAGTCATCGCGAAAATACTCCAGGCTTCATACCTGCCTAAATACAACAGGGCATCACTACCCGCCAGCTTCAGCACACCATTGATGAGCAGGGCCGTAAAGCGCCACACATCCTCTAATAACAATACGAGGGTCATGATGAGCTTGGGAAATAATACAATGAACAGGATGCCGGCCGTACCGCTTTGTGGGGACCTGCCTTTGCGTGAAGCCTGAAATATGGAATACATAACAGCGGCTACGGTGAGCGTGCTGCCAATAAACCCTACATACCACCAAAGGGCATTTCCAAATACACCTATGGGCGCCTGCACGGCAATGATGTCGATCGCCAGAAAGAACAGGGTGATAAGTAGGAGTCGCTTACGCATGATGTAATTTTAACGTCAAATTGTTTGTTTTGTTCTGACGAATGCAGGAAGTAAATATTGTGGATTCAGGGATTCTTCATATTTGAAATAGCTTTGCAACATGTTTACGGGTTTGAAAATCATTGAACTGGCCGGTGTGATGGCCGGACCGGCTGCCGGATCTTTCTTTGCTGAATTGGGTGCGGATGTGGTAAAAATTGAAAATCCACGTACCGGGGGTGATATCACACGTCAATGGAAACTACCCTCAGAGAATCCGGCGTCTCCTACCTCTGCTTATTTTGCTTCCGTAAACTGGCGTAAGTTGCACTTGTTTCTTGATCTCCACGATCCTGAATGCCAGCAGCAGGTGCGCGACATGATCAGGCATGCAGATGTAATGATCTGCAACTGGAAAAAGGGAGATGCCGAAAAATTTCACCTTGATCATGAGACAGTAGCCGCCATTAATCCGGGTATCATTTATGCGAATATCAATGGATTTGGTGATGAGGAAGACCGTGTAGCCTTTGATGTGGTGTTGCAAGCCGAAACGGGATGGATGTTCATGAACGGCACACCCACCTCTCCACCGGTAAAACTCCCTGTGGCGATCATAGACCAGTTCGCTGCACACCAACTCAAGGAAGGCATTCTCACCGCCCTGATCCATAAAATGCGCACAGGTAAAGGCCTTCGGGTAACTGTTTCCCTGTATGACGCCGCCATAGCGGCATTGGCCAATCAGGCATCTAATTATATCACGGCAGGGCATGTACCGCAGCGCATTGGCAGTCTGCATCCGAATATTGCACCCTACGGAGAAATACTCACCTGCTGTGATGGCAAACAGGTGGTATTGGCCATAGGGTCAAATAAGCAGTTTAAAGCATTATGTACCATCCTCGGAGATCCGGCTCTGGCTGAAGACCCTCGGTATAAAACAAATAATGATCGGGTGGCCAATCGGAATACCCTCATCGGGGCACTGCAGTCGCGGGTGCAAAATTTGGCCTGTAATGAGTTTCTGACAGCCTGTAAGCAACAATATGTGCCGGTTGGTGCGATCCGTAACCTGGAGCAGGTGTTTACAGATCAGAGTGCTCAGGATCTGATCCTATCGGATGAAGTGGGCAAACGCGTGAAGAGTGCGATCTTCAAAGTTGATCGTCTGGTGTGATCAACCACCGAATAATCCGCCTAAACCGCCCGAAAGCGCCATGTTCCGCGCCTCCGCGTCTGATACCTGTTGTGCTTTTTCCATGCCACGTTCAAGGGCTAACACCAGGAGGTCCTCTAAATGATCCTTATCACCGGCTTCCATAAGGCCGTCGCTGATGGAGATACCCTTCACTTTTTTTGAAGCAGTGACCGATACAGTCACTTTATATTTTCCATCACCGGCTTCCCCATCTACCAGTATGCCATCAAGACGCTGCTGCATCTCATCCATCTTCTTTTTCATTTCCATGGCTTTCTTCAGATCGAACATATTCCTATGATTTTATGCAAAGATAGGGGCATAGTTGTAACTTTGCGGCAAATACCACTATGAGCAAGAGAACTGCAAAAAAACGTATCGGCGCTGCTATTGCCTTCGCGATCGACCATGTGTTGGTTTTGGATCTTACTGAAGAACAATTGGAAGCACGTGTAAATACCCTCTTTAATGTATACGAGGATTCTATGGCACGCATCAATGCCTCTTCACGGGTAAAGACCAGGTCAGATGTGAAAAAACATTTCTCATCCCTCTTCAATGATGTGAAGCAGGCTGTTTCTCAAGCGATCAAAGCCTGATCTGACAATGTCGAAGAAAGATAAAAAAACGACCACTGATCAAAAGGAGCCGCGCAAACTTACGCCCGTGCTGCCTGATAATTTATTTGTGGCGCGCACTCCTGA
>JAYRVB010000071.1:0-2655 GCA_041918775.1 Chitinophagales bacterium | reverse complement strand
TCTTCGTGCAAAAAGAAGGCTACCTCTTCCATAGCGAAAACTTTCAATTGCAGGAAGACATGCCCGATGCTCCTTATATTATCAATATCGAATTACAACCCATCAGCACAGGCGAGATCTTGACCCTGAAAAACATCTTTTTCGAAACAGCGTCCGCAGCCATACTTCCACCCTCCGAACCCGAACTCTCCAAGGTGGTTGAACTCATGCGCAAAAACCCTAACATGCGCATCCGGGTAAACGGCCACACAGATAATATTGGCTCAGAAACCGACAACCTCAAACTCTCCGACAACCGCGCCATCAGCGTACGCAACTACCTGATCCAACAAGGCATTGACGCCGCCCGCATCACCACCAAAGGCTTCGGAGAAAGCAAACCCATAGACACCAACGCCACTGAAACCGGCCGCGCCAACAACCGCAGAACCGAGATCGAGATCATCAGCCTCTAAACAAACACCATCCCTGAAATCCCCCCTTGCAGCTGGCAACCCCACCTGCCCGATCTCCTCATCCCCCATCAATTCCTTCGTCCTTCTTTCTCCTTTTTTTTCATTTTTCTTAACATTTCTTCGGAAACAAAGCCGCCGCAATATTCGTTTAAATCAGTCATAAAAGCCTAAGGATATGCCGCTTGATATCACTACCCCTATCCCGGTGGTTGACGGTGAAAATATCACACGCGAGGAATTTGAAACCCTTTTCCTCAAGCCGCAAAAACCGGTGATCTTGCGTGGTCTATGGAAGCAGTACCCCGCATATAAAAAATGGACCTATACATTTTTTAAAGAAACACTCGGAAATACCGAGGTGGGTCTGTTCAGTTCCACAAAAGCAGATCCGGGTAAAACACTGACAACACCAACTACACGCATGGCCTTCAGCGAATACCTGGCGCTGATTGAAAAAGAACCTACTGACCTTCGCCTTTTCCTCTTCCCCATCTTTAAACACAAACCGGAATTACTCAAAGATTTCGGATACCCGGATATTTGTAAAGGGTATATCAAATTGCCATTTATGTTCTTTGGTCCGAAAGGTAGCATAACACGTATGCATCAGGACATCGACATGAGCAATGTGTTTCTCACACAATTTGAAGGAAGAAAACGCGTAGTATTATTTGCGCCCGATCAGTCTGAACTGTTGTATCGATTGCCATTTAATGTGCATAGCACTGTAGATATCGATCACCCTGATTTTGAAAAATACCCGGCACTCAGGTATGTAAAAGGCATGCAGGGAGAATTACAATATGGCGATACCTTGTTTATGCCCAGCGGCTACTGGCATCATATCGAATATCTGGAAGGCGGTTTCGGCCTGAGTGTGCGCACGGTTGCGCCCGGGTTCATGCAACGCCTATACGGTATTTACAACCTTACCGTACAGCGTTCTGTGGATACCCTGATGCGATTCATATTCAGAGATGCCTGGTTCACCTGGAAAAAACAAGTGGCCATACGCAGAGCAGAGGAAGCTATGGCGAGAATAGAGCGCGACCGCGACCAACATCATACACCTGCCTTGTATTGACAGGTAATATGTATTATTGCAGCACTCATGTGTCTCATCGCATTTGCCTTTCAACATCAACAACAGTTTCCGCTGTTACTCATTGCTAATCGCGATGAATTTTATGCGCGACCCACTGCCGCCCTGCATTGGTGGAATGATGATCCACATGTGCTCGCCGGTCGCGACCTGCAGGATGGAGGCACCTGGATGGGCATCGCCCGAAATGGTCGATTTGCTGCACTTACCAATTACCGCGCACCTGAATTCATGGAAGGCGGGAAACCCTCGCGAGGCGGACTCGTGCAGCGCTTTCTGGCTTCTGATATTTCCACTGAGGATATGCAGCGCTTCCTCCGCACCCAGGGGCAACAATACAACGGCTTCAACCTGATCTACGGCTCCGCAGAGGAGTTATTCTATTACAACAATGTTGCTGATACACATCGTCAACTTTACCCGGGCATGTATGCATTGAGCAATGCCTACCTCGATACCCCCTGGCCAAAAGTGCGCAAACTGAAGTCAGCATTCGAAACACAGGTGCAGAAGCCACCACACGAAGAGTCGTTCATTCAATTGATGCAGGATACTGAAACTGCCGCCGACAGCGAACTTCCGAATACCGGCGTGCCTCCCGAATGGGAAAAACGGCTGTCGGCCATGTTCATAACTTCGCCTGAATATGGCACACGGTTGACTACATTTGTAAGCATCGACCGCAGTGGTCAGGTGATCTATCGCGAAAAAGGCTACCACCCTGCTTCTGATACACGTATCACCTTTGCGGTCGAAAAATAAGCCACGATCGATCGCATGTCTCTGTCCAAAAACCTGCTCCCAACCAAATGGCTGTTGTCGATCTGTTTGTTTGTTTGCTTGCTGCAACAAGGCTCAGCGCAACAATATTACCTCAGAAATTACAGCCTGAATGATGGTTTGGCCGGCATATCCGTAAAATGCATCGCTCAGGATTCGCGCGGCTATGTGTGGATCGGCACACAGGATGGCGGCCTTTCCCGTTTTGATGGGAAAACATTCGTCAACTACACCAAACACGATGGCATAGGCGATAATACCATCAATTGTTTATTCGAGGATGACAAAGGATATATCTGGATCGGCACCAACAAAAAT
>JAYRVB010000070.1:0-9224 GCA_041918775.1 Chitinophagales bacterium | reverse complement strand
CGGTAGACCTCACTCGCATCATCATGCTCATGCAGCTCGATATGGCGGCCATCATGGGATACACCGGTGCTCTTTTCACACATTTTCTCAGCAGTGCAGCCGGTGGATGGATATGTGTAGCGGCGCTATGCATTTGGATCCTGCTCCCATTTTATTTTGCGAGAAGGAGGTTTGTCCGTAAGGATATTTGAGGCTTTATCGCTGCTGCTTTCCGATGGAGGTGGGTATACGGGGACACTGTGGCATGCGAGCGTTGTTGTAATTTGTTAATTCATTAATAAAATGCAGAAGCCACGGTGTTTTGAGAAGAAATACAAGACCTGTATACCCTCCGTGTTCTTTGTGTCTTCTCCGAGTCCTTTGTGGTCCTGAATGCATTCCTTACCACAGAGGTCCATTTCCATTTCTAAGCATGTGTCCATGTTAAGATCAGACGCTTTGTTTGATGCACTTGAATAATTTTTTACCTTTATTTCTCCTGTGTGTGTCTTTGCCGATGTGTTTTCGTCCTGTACTGTAGCCCGTGTTACGAACACGGATTATATAATTCAGCCGTAGGGCCAATGCGCATGGGGAATTAAACAATTGTTCAAACAAAATATTGATGTGATGCAAAAAATCCAATTTCAGGTGAATATTCATGCTCCCGCAAGTAAAGTGTATGATGTCATGCTCGGTCTGAGTAATAAAACAACCTACGAGCAGTGGACAGCCATGTTTAACCCGACCTCCACTTATAAAGGGAGTTGGGAGCAGGGTTCAAAGATGTTATTTATTGGTGTGGATGAAAATGGTAAACAAGGTGGCATGGTCTCCGAGATAGAAGTGCTTGAACCGGCAGTTTTTGTTTCCATCAGGCACTATGGCATTTTAGACGGTGATGTTGAGCTCACCTCCGGAGAGATGGTGGAGCAATGGGCCGGAAGTCATGAGAATTACCTGTTTCGCGAAGAGCAGGGCATCACTACTGTGACTGTGGAGATGGATATTGTAGAAACGTATCTTGATTATTTTAATAGTACGTATCCTTCGGCGTTGAATAAGCTAAAAGAAGTGGCAGAGCAATAGTATTTGGTAGCCAGGCATCGTGATGAAGTAGATATACATGCGAGCTGATGTGTTCAACTTAGTTTACTTAGCTGTTAACTTAAAAGATTAAACAATCATATGCTTACCTACATGGGAACCGGAGCAAGCCACTGGAAAAAAGGGCGAGGAAAATTAGGTCTGCTGCAACCCCTGCTTGGTACTTGGGTGGCGAAAAGCGATTCAGATATGGGTAAACTTACCTGTTCGCGGGCATTTGAAAAGGTGCTTGCCGGAAATTATATCCTCCTGAAAGTGACATGGGCATTTACCTCAAAAACCTATGAGGAACTGGCTGTACTCGGCTTGCAGGATGACCGTCTGGCATTTTGGTCCTTTACCTCAGATGGCAAGAAGTCAGTAGGGTACCTTGCAGATGGAACAGATGTGCATCCGCAAGCCATCTGTTTTGAAGCTCAAATGCCGGCGGGGACCGCCAGAATGATCTATTGGCCGGATGATGCAGATGGCTTTTACTGGGCAGTAGAGTCGAAGAATAAAAAAGGGTGGCATAGGTTTGCGGAACATCATTATACAAGGTTGTCGTAATGCACCCGGCAAACGCCTCACTTTTCGAAGAGTGAAAGATATACATCATTCATTTCGCATGAAGAACGAACAAAATGGATAATAAGGAGACCAGGGATTTAACAGATGAAACATTGTTAGCCGAAGTGAAGGATAACAAACCTTCCCCGCTAATAGACGCCTTTTTTATTGGATTTCTTGTGGGGATAATATTGTTTAGTTTGTTTGCGAGCACCTGGGGATTGCTTACCTTAATTCCTTTGGTGTTGGCGTATCGATTACTGAAAAAGCCAAGGAGAGTGTAATGAATAAAACGCAGGTATGGTTCTTTCTATGCATCTTCACTTTATTCAGTTGCGGCCAGGAAGTACAAGTAAGCCAGACAGACAAGGTTATTGAGGCCGAAAAAGCAGCTACGATTTCTGAGGTGCCGGATCAAAAATCAACTCAGTTGCAAAATTATATAGATACCAGATTTGAATATACTCTGGTTAATGGCAACGGATTGATCGTTGAGAATAGCTTACCCAAAAGTAAAGTCCTATATGTGGATCCCGATGGCAATCAATATGCCTATGCGATATTCTGGACAAGAATAACAAACAAAGGCAATGACCCTGTTCGCTTGTCCATCGAATTTCCAACTGCTGCGTTTGCGCTCCCATCCGGATCTGATAACTATATGCACCTGTTGCTTCCTGCTGACACCATGTCGATAGAGAAAGCATCTCAGATGGACTATGGATTTTCCGTTGCACCTTTTTTAGACGCGCATCGAACAGATGCCTTCACCTTAGATCGGACTATTGATCCATTCGTCACAACCACATTTTATGTGGTAACACTTTCGACACGTGGAATCAACGGGACATTACGAACTGGTCTCACGGTAAGCGGAACGAAGTTGTTTTATAGGGTCAATGAAATAGAATTGCCATGTGGTGAGATCAGGTAGTGAATGAAGGACAGGATAGCACATCTATATCGGTAAGTTTCTTTAGTATCACTTCGGTACTGAGTGATAAGACTCCTTTTCAGATTATGTTCATGATGCATGGCAAAGCACAGGTTGTTTCATCCATTCCAGTTTTATCAGCATGTAATAACTGCAAGGGTTCAGTTTGGCAATCAATCAAATCTATCCCTGGCGAAATTGCCATTAGAATTCATGGTTTTAGGCTGTTTCAATTGTATGTAGATATTCGTTAGGACGATTTTATCTTGGCTCTGATGCACTAAGCCGATGTTTTAGTAAGGCTAATGCCGCATAGTTCACAAAATATTGTATATTTATTTTTCGTTATCATATACTGCACCTTCAGACCTGTGCGGGAACATACATACTTTTAAAAATAGTAACTATGAACAGAAAGAAATTTATCCTCAGTGGCGCATTAACGGCATTTGCCATGACCACCCACGGTGCAGTAATCCGGAATGCAGATGGGTTATTTGTTGGCGACTGCGACACGACCAATGATATTTTAGGACCTTTCTATAGACCGGATGCCCCATTGCGGAAGGACATGACTTATGAGGGACTGAAAGGCACCCGTATCACCATTCAGGGTAAGGTGTTTAAATCTGACTGTGTAACAGCAATCTCCGGTGCTATGGTGGAAATATGGCATTGTGATACTGAGGGGGCATACGACAATGATTCAGCAGCTTTCAGACAAAGGGCGAGATGGATCACTAATGAGCAGGGCGAATATGCCTTCACGACCATTTTTCCAGGCAAGTACCTCAACGGCGAACTTTACCGGCCTGCCCATATTCATTATCGTGTAACAGAGAAGGATAGTAAGGAGTTGGTCTCGCAATTGTATTTTAAAGGAGATCCCCACATCACTAAAGATCCGTGGGCGTCATCAGAGAAAGCCAAACAAAGAGTATTAGAGATCACTCCGGAAGACGTTCACGGAAATCTGACCGTTCATTTTGACATTTATCTGCAGCAAAAATAGTCGCAACAGATTTGCTGCAGATTGTGATGGACAGATTTGTTGATAGTGGCTTTATGTAATGTATTCGCAAATAGCTACATTTATCAAAAATCCAGCAATGCAACCAGCAGCGCGCAGTGTTCAGGTGTTTGGCGTGTATCTCGCACTTGTCGGACTCACCTTGTTATTGGTGCCTAATACTTTCCTTGATGTGGTAAATGTGTCAAATACCAAAGAGGTATGGATCAGGCTGTCGGGTATGTTGCTGATGGCCTTGTCGGTATATTATCTCGTAGCGGCAAGGCATCAACTGCATATCATCTTTAAAGTGACTGCTTGTATCCGTTGTACCATCATCCTGTTCTTTACAGTATTTTGGCTCATGGATCTGATGGAGCCCGTGATGCTGATCTTTGCCGGTATTGACTTTTTAGGTGGAGTATGGACATACACCGCTATGCGAAAAGAGGGAACCTGGTGAACTAAGCATTTTCAAAGTATCCGTGAACCCGGTAAAATATTTTGCAGCATCAACAACAACCCTATACCTTATTAGACCTGAAAGAAGTGCTCAGGCATTCAGGGATTTTTGCTGATCATAAGGAAGAATTGGGCCCGTTTTACAGTCAACAATTTCAGCATGCGGTAGAACTTTGGCAAAATGGGCAATATGTCGATGCGCTGCCTGTTTTTGATTCGATATACAAAGTATATCCGCATTTTTTTGTGCATCGCTTTATTCGCATGGTCGACCGGCTGCCTTCAGTCGGCCCTGAGGCGCTATTAGCAGAGTTGACGTCGATCGATGTGCATTTGTTTCCTGAACGTATGGATCGATTTCTGTTTCATTTTTTGAAAGCAGGACTCTATTTCATGCTACTGGATATTGAGGATTGCATAGCCTCGTGTAAGGAGGCTATGGCACTCATTGTTGATGTAGCACCGGTATATATTATGCTTGGTGATTGTTATGCATTGCGAGGCAGATATACAGAGGCGATCAGCACATATAAGATCGCAAAGGGTGTTGCCTACTACCAGGCGCATATCCATGCCAATATCGGCTATGCTTACCTGATGCTCGGAAAGTATCGACGTGCCACCAGGTATTTTCTGAAAGTGGTAGATGTATTCACAGATAATGATAAATTGCAGTTCCACATGGCTCAGTGTTATGTGAAGCGTAAGAAATATAAGCTGGCGCTTGTCTATCTCGATAGGGCAGAGCTGTTGCATCCGAATAATGCCGGGATATTTTATACAAGAGGGTTTGTGTTGCTGCAACAAAGAAACAGGGCTCTCGCCATAACTACGCTGCAGAAAGCTGTTGAATTGGGTTCACAGCAAGCCGGTCTGCTTCTGGAGAAATTACAGTCGTAGTGCATACCTCATTTTGCTATACCTTTGCCCGATAAGAGACATTCAATTAAAATACAGGCACATATACGGTTATGATCCGCTATAATCCAAAGGACTGGCTAACGTTTATTTTCAGATTTCATAAATCTGATACATTCAGGAAATTGATCCCGATGATGCTGTTGATCGCAGCGTATTCTGGACTTATTGCGTATCTGGAGATCGAGTATTGGAAGCTCAGTGAAAAGAGTTATGTGCGCAACCTCACCATCATGCATACCACGGTGGGATTTGTGTTGTCCTTGCTCCTTGCGTATCGCACCAATACGGCATACGACAGGTGGTGGGAAGGCCGCAAACTATGGGGATCACTGGTCAACAACAGCAGAAACCTCGCCATCAAACTCAATGCCTACCTGGAACTTGATCGCGATAAATTGTACTTCAAGAATCTGATCTCCACCTATTCCATGGTGTTGGCCAAGCATCTAATGAATGAGGAAGTTGGCCTCATGTTGTTTGAAGGCCTCGATCTGGAGATAGAGCACCACAAACACAAACCAAATCAGGTGGCCAGTTTGCTTTTTCAGCGGGCAAATAGTTTATACAAAAGCGGACAGATCACGGGCGATCAGTTTTATATCATTAACAGTGAGTTGCAATCCTTCACGGAGATATGTGGCGCATGCGAGCGTATCAAAAATACTCCGATACCCTATTCCTATAATGCCTTCATTAAAAAATTCATCTTCTTTTTCGTAATGACATTGCCTTTTGGCTTTGTGTTTAGTTTAGGGTATTATGTAATTCCGGTGGTGGTATTTATTTTTTATGTGCTGGCCAGTCTTGAGCTCATCGCCGAGGAGATCGAAGACCCCTTTGGTGACGATACTAACGACCTGCCCATTCAAAAGATCGCAGAGAATATTAAAAAACATGTACATGAGATCATGTAAAGATCGCGTGCGTTAAATTAACCCGGCTGGTAAATATTGAATCCTAACACCCATAAACTCCGCGCTATGCAAACTGTTGCAAAGACATTTCCGGCCTTATGTATTAAAGTGTTTTGCCTCCTCTGGTGCATTGCGATGGTGGAGATTTCGAGTGGACAGACAAATGCAGTGGATCTGAAGTCGGGGCAAAAAGCATTGATCACCTTCGGATATCACGATAGCTGGCTGATCATGAACCAGAAGAATGAGATCGTCTTTTTATCGGCACATACCGGTGCGCTGAATTTGTATAAAGTCGACCTGGATGACATGCAGTTCATCAAATCAAATAAGCGTGGTTTGTTGATGGCGGAATATTTGGCATATGCGGATTATGCCACCCGTTATGAAGCGCTCAGCGGCTACACAAGCGGAGCCATGGATAGCCCTGAATTTTCACCGAATGGCACTCTGGTCGCCTATCGCCGTTATGTAAAGGATACTACCGCGATGCCAAATACGCCTTTGCACAAATTGCCCTGGACCTTCAGTTTACATGTGGTTGATGTGCATACGAAAGCAGATCGTAGGGTTTTAGAGGAGGAAGTAAGTGCATACACCTTTTTAACAGATTCAAGCATATTATATCAAGCACCGGTGAGTGATTCCGCCTGGTTGAAATTGTTGAATACGCATACCGGCGAGATCACCAATTATTTACCGATCAGTTCCGTTGCACATGGAATAACTTCCGATGATCAGTTTATTGCGATCCATGAAGAAAAGAAAGTTACCATAGTGGATATTGCTACAAAGGCAGTCGTTCAAACAGTAGTGGTGCCTGAAGGCATGCAACGTGTCACCTACCTGGGTGATCAGTTAACACTTACGCCACGCGAAGGGCCTGCTTCATTTATGAAGATCTCCAATGGCAAACTTTCCAATATCGTAGGTTCGTATGATTATGAACCTTCTGTTTCACGGAGCAAAGAATATATCATTGTTGTCAGTGAAGGTTTTGGTGGTGCCGTTTTGTATAAGCGATGACCACTACAAGCGTATGTGCTTAAATTGTATTTTTGTTCAACAGAGATGACGCGCACCGGCACATTTTGGCAAAAGTACAGATCAACCATCCTATATGGTGTCAGCCTGGCCGTGTTGTTATTTGTCCTGCAATGGCTGAAGTGGAGTGCGCTTATCTATGACCATGCATTTGAATTGTATATTGGTGCCATCGCCTTATTATTTACAGGCTTAGGCATCTGGTTGGCGCTTAAACTGTCAAAACCCAGGGTGGAAACCATCGTCATCGAAAAGGGAATCCGCATTCCGGCAGGTGAGCCCTTTGTAGCGGATGAGGGGATGATCACTCGCCTGGACCTGAGTAAACGCGAGCTGGAAGTCCTTGGTCTGATGGCCAAAGGACTCAGTAATCAGGAGATCGCTGAGCGCCTGTTCGTATCGCTGAGCACGGTGAAAACGCATAACCAAAGCATTTTTTCCAAACTGGATGTCAAACGCAGAACCCAGGCGATCGAAAAGGCAAAAACCCTGAGAATCATTGCCTAAAAGCACATACTTTAGTATGAATATGGGCCGCTGACCAACAAAATGGCCGAAAGTATGACCTCAAAATCCTTGTCAACAAGCACTTTTGCAGCTCAAAATCTACGCAAATGAAAAAGAACATTCTGGTTTACGGCCTCATTGCAGGACTCCTGGTATCCACCTTCATGCTGATATCGATGAATTATATCAGCTATTGTGGCGGGGATGTCAATTACAACACTTCCATGCTGATCGGCTACTCGAGTATGCTGGTGGCTTTCTCCCTGGTATTTGTGGGTGTCAGAAATTATCGCGATAAATTCAATGGTGGGGCGATCACCTTTGGTCGCGCCTTCGGGACCGGCCTGCTGATGGTTTTGATCGCTTCTACGATGTATGTACTTGCCTGGGGAATAGATTACTTTTTCTTCATGCCGGATTTTATGGATCATTATACTAAGGGTATGATCGATTCCCTGAAAGAAAGCGGGGCCACCCAGGCTGAAATAGATGCCAAAGCCGTTGAAATGCAAAAAATGGTTGATCAGTATAAACAACCGCTCTTTTTTATTGGCTACACCTACATGGAGATCCTGCCTATCGGTATCCTCGTAAGCATCATCAGCGCCCTCATCCTAAAACGAAAACCCGCACAGGTATAACAATGCGCATGCAGGATGGCCTTCCGTGTCACTGTATTTTTGTTACTGTGCGATAGAAATACAAAGGAACACGGAGCCTGCGGCCGCTGATCCGACAGATGTACGCTGATTAATACATGTATTTCATTAACGAATTGACAAATTAACAAATTAACGAATTACTCTCCGTGCCCTCTGTGCCTTCTCCGTGCCCTCTGTGTCCCTGTATTTATTGTACTGTACGATAGAAATACAAAGGAACACAGAGCCTGCGGCCGCGGATTTAACAGATTGACGCTGATTAATGCATGTATTTTATTAACGAATTGACAAATTAACGAATTGACGAATTAATTCGCAATTGCCTCGAAAATAGGCGCCAGGCAATCTGGATGGTATAAATGTAGTACATTCGTTCACATAATATTGTAAAGCAACGATCAAATGGGAAAACTCGCGAAAATAAAAACCACCAGCACCGACAACAGCGTTACGGATTTTGTAAACGCCATTGCTGAGGAGCAAAAAAGAAACGATGCCTTTGCCTTGATTAAGCTCATGCAGGATGCCTCCAAAGAACAGCCCAAAATGTGGGGAACATCTATCATCGGCTTTGGCGAATTAAGGTATAAAAGCCCGAAAACCGGAAGAGAGGTAGATTGGTTCAAGATCGGATTTTCTCCGCGTAAGGCTAACTTTTCATTGTATCTGATCACCAGCTTGCAAGCGCATGGCGAAGTGTTACAAAAGTTGGGAAAACATAAAACCGGTGCCGGATGTATATATATTCATGCATTGGCTGATATAGATATAAAAGTGTTGCAAAAACTGATCGCACTCGCTTTGAAGGAAAAATAATAATCTAATTTATGCCCGGTTATTTGCTGTGGTACCACAAATGTGGACTTGGTGGGCGAATGTATCGGCCGCTTTACTCATATGCTTAACTAAAGATGCGATACATTATCTCTACCTTTATCTGTCATTAACCCAAAATTCATCATGCAGCCTGATAAAGAATATTTGCGCATCAACAAACAATCTTGGAACAATCGTGTAGAAGCCCATATGCGCTCTGCATTCTATGATGTGCCGGGTTTCATTGCCGGAAATTCTTCTCTGAAGTCCATTGAGTTGAAGTTGCTGGGTGAAGTATGGGGATTGCGCATTTTGCATTT
>JAYRVB010000069.1:0-1672 GCA_041918775.1 Chitinophagales bacterium | reverse complement strand
TGAAAATTT
This sequence comes from Chitinophagales bacterium, assembly GCA_041918775.1. Lineage (GTDB taxonomy): Bacteria > Bacteroidota > Bacteroidia > Chitinophagales > BACL12 > UBA7236. The sequence goes on along the minus strand of JAYRVB010000069.1, from coordinate 1,663 downwards.
CTTTCAACGACATGATCGTGAAAGCTGTGGCTCTGGCCTTGCGCAAAAATCCTGCAGTAAATGCCAGCTGGTTAACCGATAAGATCCGCTATAACAAACATATTCATATCGGCGTGGCTGTTGCCATTCCTGATGGACTGGTGGTGCCGGTGTTGCGCTTTGCCGATACCAAATCGCTGGCACAACTTTCTGCTGAAACATCCGACCTCGCCGAACGCGCCAAAAATCGCAAATTGCAACCCGCCGATTGGGAAGGCAACACCTTCACCATTTCAAACCTCGGTATGATGGGCATAGAAGAATTTACGGCCATCATTAATCCGCCGGATGCCTGTATTCTTGCCGTTGGCGGTATACAGCAGGTGCCGGTGGTGAAAAACGGACAGGTGGTTCCGGGCAACGTGATGAAACTGACCATGAGTTGCGATCACCGGGTGGTGGATGGTGCAGTTGGTGCACAATTCCTCAAACACCTGAAGGAATATCTCGAAGAACCCGTGCGCATGCTCGTGTAAAGGGTGAACCTTTTTTGCCCTGTACTGCTTGTACAGTTATGACGAAAAAAACACTCGTACTAGGGGCCAGTGAAAACCCCGAACGTTATGCCAACAAGGCTGTACGTAAATTGGTGGCTCACGGTCATCCCGTTGTTGCTTTCGGAAAGGTTGAGGGAAAAATAGACAACACCGATATAGAAACCGTATGGCCCGATCAGCACGATATCGATACCATTACCCTTTATCTGCATCCTCTACGCCAACGCCCCTATTACGAAAGCATCATCAATACGGCTCCTAAACGGATCATTTTCAACCCGGGTACCGAAAACGAGGAGCTTGAAATGCTTGCGAAAGAAAAAGGTATACAGACACTTGAAGCCTGTACCTTAGTTTTGCTGTCGATAGGTGAATATTAAAACACCGGCACAATCACGCACACTGTGAAAACACCTCTTTCGCATACCGAAGAAAATTACCTCAAGGCCATCTTTAAATTATCGGAACTCAGCAGCGATAATGTGAGCACAAATGCTATTGCTGAAAAGCTCAGCACCACAGCCGCCTCGGTAACGGATATGCTGAAAAAGCTGTCAGCAAAAAAACTGATCGACTACGAAAAATATTACGGTGTTTCACTCACCGATAAAGGCACCAAAGTAGCCAAAGACCTCATACGCAAACATCGCCTCTGGGAAACCTTCCTGGTGGATAAACTAAAATTCAGCTGGGATGAAGTAGATGAACTGGCCGAACAACTCGAACACATCCGCTCTGAGATCCTCACCGACCGCATCGATCAATTTCTGGGCTATCCGAAATTTGATCCGCACGGCGACCCCATTCCCGACAAACATGGAAATATCGCCTACCACGAAGATGTTACACTGGAAGTCATGAAAAAAGGAGAGGAAGGCATCATCGTAGGTGTGATCGATCATTCAACCGCCTTTCTGCAATATCTCGACAAGATCAACCTCGTGATACACACCAGAGTGCGCATCAAAGACGAAGAAGAATTCGACCAAAGCAAGATCCTCATCCTCAACCACAAACACGAACTCATCGTCTCCCAAAAAGTAGCCGCCAATTTATTAGTAAGAAAACTAAGCTAATGCCAGCCTAGTATTTGTATTCCCCTTAGTGCACCCTGTGTCTCCTCTTTG
>JAYRVB010000068.1:0-2927 GCA_041918775.1 Chitinophagales bacterium | reverse complement strand
TTGAATACTGTTCCCGTAATGGCTGAGCTTTTTGCTCAGGGAGAAACGCCTGAAGTGCTTTTCTGGGTCGGCTGTGCCGGGAGTTTTGATGACAGGGCAAAGAAGATCACCGGTGCGTTGGTGAAGATATTAAATCATGCCGGTGTGAAATTTGCTGTTTTAGGCACTGAGGAAAGTTGTACTGGTGATCCTGCGCGCAGAGCAGGAAATGAATTTTTGTTTCAGATGCTTGCGCAGAATAATATTGCCTTAATGAATGGATATGGCATTCGTAAAATTGTTACAGCCTGCCCGCATTGTTTTAACATCATCAGGAATGAATATCCGGCCCTAGGTGGAAATTATGAAGTATTACATCACACTACCTTTTTGCAACAATTGATAGATGAAGGCAGATTGCGTGTGGCCGGTGGTGCTTTCAATGGGAAACGGATCACCTATCATGATAGTTGTTATTTAGGCCGGGCAAATGATATCTACGAAGCTCCACGGATCGTTTTACAGCAGCTGGATGCAGAGCTTGCTGAAATGAAGAGTTGTAGATCAAAAGGCCTCTGTTGTGGGGCCGGCGGTGCGCAAATGTTCAAGGAAGCTGAACATGGGCATAAAGAAGTCAATATCGAACGCACGGAGCAGGCACTTGAGGTGAAACCGGATATTATTGCATCCGCATGTCCTTTCTGCAATACCATGATGACCGATGGTGTAAAAATGAAGGAAAAGGAAGCAGATATTAAAGTGTATGATGTAGCGGAACTCATAGCCATGGCAGGAGGTTTAATATGACAATGACTGCATTAAAGCTGCCTGAGCAAACCATGGGGATGGATCCTAATACACGTGTGTGGATCTACCAATCCTCAAGACCCTTCACAAACGAAGAATCCATCGAGATCGAGATGCTACTGCAGTCCTTCGCCAAATCGTGGACAGCGCATAATCAGCAATTACGCGCAGCAGGGTTTCTGCAGTTTAACAGGGTGATCGTATTGATGGTAGACGAGACACATACTTCTGCCAGTGGTTGTTCTATAGATACTTCTACGCACTTTATACAATCCCTGGAAAAGAAATACGAGGTCGAATTGTTTAATCGTATGTTGGTTTATTACCAGATCAATGACGAATGGGCACAGACGAATCTGACTGATCTGCGTGACCTCGTTGCTCAATCGAAGGTGAGTCAACAGACTATGGTGATCAACCCGCTGGTTCAGAATAAGTCGGCCTTCGATAGTGGCTTCATCACTCCTGCAGCTGAGTGTTGGATAGCAGATTTTTTGTGAGTCGGATACAAGTATACCTTAATTTTACGTTAATCACCTATGAAAACCCACGACCGTTTCTTTTTGGCTTTGTTGTTTTGCCTTGCTTTGCATTTACCCGCAATAGGACAATCCAATACTGATACAAACTCTACAGACGCTGATTCTTTGAATCTTGATTTCATTAACGTATACCTTGATGGGGCATTTTTCTATCAGGATTATATCAAACAGGAGATCACATTTGTGAATTATGTTCGCGATCGGTTTAAAGCGGATGTGCATGTGCTGATGAGCGGTCAATCAACCGGCAGTGGGGGAGTGGATTACAATATTTTTCTATTGGGCGCCAATAGATTTGCAGGCAAGAATGACACACTGCATTATATCGCCGGCACAAATGATACAGATGATGAGATACGGCAGGGTTTAACCCAGGTAATTAAAATGGGATTGCTACCCTATGTGGCCAAAATAAAAACCGATCTGCCGATCACCATTACCTATTCAGGCGCAAGCACGTCAACTGAAAAACAGGAAGACGATAAATGGAACGGTTGGGTGTATTCGATCTCTAGTTATGGGAATGCGAATATCACTGCCAATGTAACCTCCTATTATATTTCCGGATTTCTAAGCGCAAAAAAGATCACCGAAGATTGGAAAATTCTCGCCAATACAGGCATAAATTTTAATACTGACATATTTGATCTTGGTGACGGTGAACAGTTCATTGGGAATAATAATAGCCTGAATAGTAATGTCACTATTGTGAAATCCATCAACGATCATTGGAGTGTTGGGGGTGAAGCGTTTCATACTTCTAGTACCTATAGTAATTATGATAATTATTTTTCTGTAAGTCCCGCTATTGAGTATAACGTATTCCCATATTCGGAGAATGCGACCCGGTTGTTGACCATTTTTTATAAGATAGGTCCTGAATACCAGGATTATACGGATACTACACTCTTTGGACAAACTAGTGCCTATCTGCTGCGTGAGCGCCTGGATATTAGTTTGTCTTTAACGCAGAAATGGGGAACACTTGCCATGGGGGTAAATGGTTCCAATTATTTCCACGATCTCTCAAAAAACGGAGCGGGCATGTTTGCTTCTTTCAACTGGCGCATTGTAGAAGGTTTGAACTTCAACGGGTTCATCACCTTTGATTTCATCAATGATCAATTGAATTTGGCTGATGGCGATCTGTCAGATGAAGAGATCTTGCTACAGATATCTGAGCAGCAAACAAATTTCAGCTTCTTTACCTATTTCGGACTATCCTATACCTTCGGATCGATATACAATAACGTAGTCAATCCTCGCTTTGAAGGCGGGAATTCATTTTTCTTCTAATCGATAGTAATTCAGGCGCCTTTAATTACCTGAACCGTAGCTGAAGATCCGTTTGTGGTGATCACCTGAATGAGATACATGCCTTCCGGCATACTATTTCCTTTTGCATTTGCACCGTCCCAGGTGTAATAGTTAGTTTGGGGTTGTGCCTGTTGGATAAGTTCACCCTGCATATTAAAGATGCGCAGTTCGCGAATGATCGCTTCATCTTTTAGGCTAAGGTGCACCATGTCGACAAACGGCACAGGTCCAACCAGGATATTGCCCGGGTCGATCGACTCAATAGCAGTGGGGCAGGGAAGA
>JAYRVB010000067.1:0-22206 GCA_041918775.1 Chitinophagales bacterium | reverse complement strand
CTGTGAGTCAGTTAGGTCTGATGTTTATTGCCATCGGTGTGGAAGCATACGATGCAGCTATGTTTCATCTGATCACCCATGCCTTCTTCAAAGCGCTTTTATTCCTCAGCGCTGGATCTGTCATTCATGGATTGGGCGGCGAGCAGGATATTCGTAAAATGGGTGGCTTGCGCGCCTATATGAAAGTGACCCATTGGGTGTTCGGATTTGGTGTGTTGGCCATTATGGCTGTGCCGCCATTCTCCGGTTTCTTTTCAAAGGATAGTATCCTGGTAGCAGCATATAGTGTATCACCGATATTGTGGGTGATCGGATTATTTGCCGGGTTATTCACCGCATATTACATGATGCGATTGTATGCAGTTGTATTCCAGGGTCCGCCACGCATGAGCGAACATGTGAAAGCACACGTGCATGAATCACCAAAGGTGATCACCATTCCGTTAATGGTTTTATGCGTTCTGAGTATAGTGGGAGGCGTGATCAATATTCCGCATATTTTCGGCGGACATACCACGCTTACACATTGGCTGGAAGAGATTGTGCCTATGCATGATCATGCATTGTCGAAAACCACTGAACTCACTTTAATGGGGATCGCCAGCGTTGCCATATTTGCCGTGATTTATTTGGCGCACTTGCGATATCGTATTCGTCATACGGTTCCGGCCAACGATGCCGATATCACCGGTGTGGCAAAAGTGCTCAACCATAAATATTATATTGATGAATTATATGACACCGTGATCGTTAAGCCTTTCCGGATGTTCAGTGATTTTCTGTATAAAATATTCGACCTGCAGGTGGTTGATGGAATTGTCAACGGCCTTGGTCGCATCGTGCAGTATGCCTCTACTCAGTTCCGCTATATGCAAACGGGAGCAGTGAGCTTTTATTTATTTGCCATGGCGTTGGGCATGGGCGCAATTGTATTGTTCATTTATTTGATGTAACGGATGTATACCCTTTTACTCATATTATTACCTATCGTTTCTGGCCTGTTGATTTGGGTTTCGCCCAGCGCTATGGGTCGACGAATCGCGTTGGCCTCTTCGTTCCTTTCGGTGTTGCTGAGTGCTTTTGTACTAACGCAATTTGAACCCAATGCAGGCACACAATTTATTATTGACGAGCCATGGGTGCGCATGTTGGGCATCAGGTTTCATATCGGCATAGATGGCATCAGTATGCTGATGTTGTTACTGTCGAATGTGCTCATGCCATTTATTCTGTTGAGCACCTCACGCGATAATTATGCGAACAGCAGTACTTTGTTCGGGTTGATGATGATCATGCAGGGCGCAATGAATGGTGTTTTTGTTGCCCTCGATATGTTCTTATATTACATCTTCTGGGAATTGGCGCTTATTCCGGCGTATTTTCTGGTATTATGGTGGGGCAAAGGCGAAGCGCGGAAAATCACTTTTAAGTTTTTTATTTATACGCTCTTCGGAAGTTTATTCATGTTGGTAGCGATTATCTGGTTGAGCACCCAAAGCACAATGGCGTCTACCGATATTCATGCAGTTTATCGTTTACAGATTCCGGAGGATGTGCAAGGATATATATTCTTTGCATTTATGTTGGCTTATGCGATTAAAATTCCGGTATTCCCATTTCATACCTGGCAACCATCTACCTACACCGCAGCGCCTGCTCCTGCAACCATGTTGTTGAGCGGTGTGATGTTGAAGATGGGTTTATACAGCATTATCAGATGGGTGATTCCGGTGGTGCCGGCCGCGGTAGAGCAATATGATACACTTATCATGGTATTAGCTGCCATTGGTATTTTGTATGCATCGGCCATCGCCTGGGTGCAAAAGGATGTGAAAACATTGTTTGCCTATTCTTCAATCGCCCACGTGGGGTTGATCACGGCAGGTATCTTAACGGTAAGTGCAAGTGGCTTGCAGGGCAGTATGTTGCAAATGTTTGCCCATGGTATTAATGCAGTGGCACTATTCTATATTGCACAAATCCTGTATCGCCATTATGACACACATCAAATTGCGCAAATGGGTGGTATTCGCAATCAGGCGCCTTTGTTTGCAGGTTTGTTTTTAGTGGTTATGCTTGCTTCGGTAGCACTACCGCTTACAAATGCCTTTCCGGGTGAATTCATGTTGTTGAATGCCGTGTATCAGGTTAACCCTTGGTTGTGTTTACTTGCAGGAAGCGGCGTAATCTTAGGTGCAGTATATATGTTTAATGCCTACAAGCATGTGATGTTGGGAGAAGCTGCCGGACAATCAATTGCATTTAAAGAGATCAGTGGAACAGATAAATATACATTGATCGCTATGGTAATATTGATTTTCGTATTTGGGTTGTTTCCGCAAGCAATAACCCATATCACCGAAGATGCTGTGCAGGAAATCATCCTGCAATATCAATCAAAGATTAGTGGAACAATTATAAACGCATGACCTCAGTAATTATTCTCGCTTCAGCAGGTATTGCTTCTATGTTCGCGGGTATTTTCCGCGCCAAAAGCATCGCTTTACCTTTGGTATTGATGTCGTGTGTAGCGGCACTTGCACTTATCCTGTTCCGTTTAAACGGCGGATATGATTCTGTGCTCAATAATATGCTGCTCTTCGATCAGCTATCGCACGGATTTAGCATTATCCTTATCCTTTTGGCAATGGGTGTGCTCGCCATCAGCAGATATTATTACCGCAATAATATCGAACACTTAACGGATATCTACGCCTTGTTCCTGTTTTCGTTGATAGGCGGTTTGTTATCCGTATCTTATCAGAATCTGGTCATGCTGTTTATCGGTATTGAAGCGCTGAGTATCCCGCTGTATATCCTGGCAGGAAGCAATCGGAAGAATTTATTTAGCAATGAGGCCGGACTTAAGTATTTCTTAATGGGCTCATTTGCAACGGCATTCTTGTTATTGGGCATTACGCTGATTTATGGTACCGCCTACAGTTTTGATATGACTGCGATCGCTGAGTACGTAAAGGCACATCCACAAGATCTGCCGCCATTGTTTACAGTAGGATGTGTATTAATTCTCGGTGCATTTATTTTTAAAATCTCTGCGGTACCTTTTCATTTTTGGGCGCCGGATGTATACCAGGGATCACCTACAGTGATCACTGCATTTATGGCAACTGTAGTTAAAGTGGCAGCGTTTGGGGCGTTGTATCGATTCTTATCACAAACCATCATCTCCATTGACGGTGTATGGCAGGATATTCTTACTCTTATAGCCATACTCACCTTGGTTGTAGGGAATATTCTGGCCCTGTATCAGCAGAACCTGAAACGCATGTTAGCTTATTCAGGTATTGCAAATGCAGGCTATGTATTGGTAGCTATTAGCGCTGCGAATGCCGAAACTACCGGCTATATTCTGTATTATTTAGCAGCATACGGCATCGCAAGTATTCTCGCATTTGCTATTTATACAGTGGTTAAAGAGCAAACCGGCGTCGACAATATCGACGGCTTAAAAGGATTATTTGCACAAAATAAATTTTTAGGCCTTGCACTCGCTTTAGCGATGTTGTCGTTGGCAGGTATTCCACCTTTGGCCGGGTTTTTCGGTAAATATGCGGTGTTTACCAATGCGATTGGCGGCGGGGCGGTTTGGACGGTAATTATTGCCATACTCACCTCTTTAATTGGCGTGTATTATTATCTGCGTGTAATGGCCGTTTCAATGTCGGGAGGCGATATGCCTAAAGTGCAATTACATGCAGGCTATAGTATTGTGTTGTTTGTAGCTGCTGCATTACTGCTTGTACTCGGCGTGATGCCGGATGTGTTCACAGCGCTGATTGATTAATGCTATAGCTTTTTGATGGAGGTGGCAAGGGAGTGCCTCATAAGTTTGGTTTGCCCGAGATGTTAATTTCCCTTAAAGCGTAAGGAATTCACAGGTGCTTTGTTATTTTTGGAATTCAATCATACTACTATTATTATGAAAAAAGCTTACTATTTGGCGATTCCGGTTGCATTATTGGTAACCGCGCTTGTGTTTCAATCTTTCAGGTCTGACAACGGTACGCCTGATGTAAAAGATTTTCCGATTTCTGCATTTACTTCGATTGAAATGGATGGAGCATTTAACGTAGAGTTTACGCAATCTGAAACGGTGAGTGCAAAAGTGGAGGCTGAAGCAAAAGATATGGAATCGATAAGTGTGGAAGTGAAGAATGAGGTACTCAGATTAAAAATGGATAAAAATCACAACTATAAAAGCATCAAGCTTATGGTTAGTGCACCACATTTAAAAAGAGTGGGTATTGCCGGAAGCGGGAATTTTCATTCCACTAATGCGCTTACAGAGCCTGCTTTATCTTTTTCTATTGCCGGTTCAGGAAATGTGGAGACTGCTGTGCAAACAGGAGAAGTGAAAACAGATATCGCAGGGAGCGGAAATGTAAAATTAGATGGGGCCACAAAAACACTGAAAGTGGATATCGCCGGCAGTGGTAACGTGAAAGCAAATACCTGCAATGCAGAAGAGGTGAAGGTAAGTATTGCAGGTAGTGGAAGTGCATACGTAAACGTAAGCAATGCACTTAACGCAGATGTAGCAGGTAGTGGTGCGATTTGGTATACAGGTGATCCGAAAACAGTAAAGCAGGATGTTTCCGGTTCAGGATCAGTGAAACGCAAAGACAATTGATCATTACATAGTAATTGCTATAAAAGTACTGAGCGCTGAAGTTCTTCTTCAGCGTTTTTTTTATGATTAAGTGTATGCCTTGTAGGTGAGTTTCTATTCAGGTGTTTTTACATAGCAATGTGATTGCCTGTGCAAAAATCATTATTTTGTCGGTGCCATCTACATAGAGCCCCTTTCCCGCAGATGTACGAAGAAAATGCATGAATTGTATTTATCTGCGTAAATCTGCGGGAACTTAAGCACACTCGCTGACTGCATTTTTCTGCGTGAATCTGCGGGCCTAAAAGCACTCGCGTTAAACCTTTCCAACTGCTTGCATATATTCATCAGTGTAAACTAGTTACATCCGTTTGATCCGCGTTCCTTTTCTAAATCGCATATCCAATAACAACGAAACCGCACCTACGTAAACAAAAATTGCTCCGGTTTTCGAGTTGCTTTTTTACGCGAACGAGGAGGCTAACGCTTTCTTTGCCGTCGACGATGCGGTGATCGCAATGGTATTGCGGTCGTGGTAGAGCAAAATTTTACTGCTACTGGGTTGATAATGGTGTCAATTTACTTGTCTTTTTATCTTTTTTGATGTAGTTTCGGAAAAAATCCCAGTTATGAAACTCAAACTTATTGCATTAGTCGCATGCCTTTGTTGCGTAAACAACAGGGGATTCGCCCAGGGTTCCTTTATTTGTGAAACTTCTACCTTACCTTCAGATTGGTCTCTTCTAGGCCCACTATCAGATGAAGAATACTCAAATATTGGGAGAGTAATATCCCTTTGGATTTCACCACATGACCCGGATTACATTTTGGCCGGAACCAGAAGTAGTGGCATCTGGAAAACCGTTAACGGGGGCGAAAACTGGTCTAACCTTACTGCTTATCAACTACCCGCTACCGGCGCTGCTTCAATAGCGGTGCATGATAATGGCACCCCTGCTGTAAGCTCAGATGACATTATTTATGCTTCAACACAATTTTATGGTTCTGACATTGCAGTATATGGGGTTGGACTCATCTTCTCACTTGAAAGAATCTATTGAAGGCATCTGCGCCCAGAACCTGTTGAAAGGTACAGATACGGGCTATGCATATCCTGAAATTATTGATCCTATTCCTGATGAAGCTCTTCGTTATTCTAGTGTATACATTCACGGCTCAACCAATTTGAACATTTATCCAGTACCAACAGATGCAATATTGTATGTAGAGATAGGCGGAGAAGTAGAGGTGAACTCTGTTCTGGAATTGGTTAATCTAAACGGTCTGACTATATCAAGAGAAGTAGTTCAAACTGACGCATTTAGTGCTATTTGTTGGTTTAATGTGGGTGAGTTTGCCTCGGGAATTTATTTATTGAATCTTTATGATGCAAGTGGGAAGAAACTGGCTTCCGGTAAAGCTATAATTCAACACTAACATTGTGTTTATTTAAAATTTTAGAAATTATGCATTGCAATAAGCTATTCATACCAATATTTATTTTCTTTCCAATGTTTGCATACGCACAGCCAAATATTTTATGGCAGGAATGCTTTGGCGGTAGTGACGACGATTTCTTTTATGAGGCAGCAATCACCTCTGGTAATAACTTCATCACAACACTAAGAGGAGGTTCTGAAGACGGAGATTTAATTGACAATCCCGAGAGCTCTGGTTGGGTTATCAAATTTAACTCCAACTTGGAAATAGAATGGCAACAATTTTATTTTGATGGGATTTCGCCAATAAAAACTATTGAAATGCCTCACGGAGATTTGCTTTTTGGTGGTGCATGTGGCTCAGATCATGATTCCACTAATGGGTACTATGACATTATGTTAATGAAAACAGATTCATTAGGAATAATTTTGTGGAATCAATGTTATGGCGGAACATTAGCTGATGATTTGGTTAGTCTTCAAGCTACGCAGGACGGCGGGTATCTTGTTTTGGGAAGTAGTTATAGTGCCGGAGGTGATATCCCTTTTCATTATGGCGAAGCCTGTTGCAATGACGCCGTGATATTTAAAACAGATAGTTTGGGCAATATTCTATGGCTAAAGGTGCTGGGTGGTTCCTTATACGATTCTCCTATTGCCAATGCGGTAGAAACCAGTCGCGGTATTTATCAAATCCATATCTTTTCTTCTTCTGACGACTATGACCTAGCTGATTGTCCGATTACGGATACCCGCAAACGCTGGATCATCGAAATGGACAGCATGGGAAATATTCTGAGAGAGAACTTCCTTTCCGCAGAAGATGATTATATGAATTTTGAAAACTTGCTTTATCAGGATGGAGAATTTGTCATCAGCGTAGGCACCGGTAATGCAGAATCCCCCTCGTTCCCCGCTTCAGAAGGACACTTGGGCGAGGAGGGATCAATAGCATTCTTTGACTCAACACTTAATCTGATAAAAATGATTTCCTTTGGTGGTAGTGGCGATGATAGGTTTGTTGACATGGTAAGAGATTCTTCCGGCAATTATTTTTTTGTTGGCCAATCATCTTCGATTGATTATGACCTTCCGGGAAACTATAATGGAGGGGACAATAATGACTACTGGTTATTAGCAACTGACAGCAGCTTTAATTTGCTCTGGAGTAGGAACTTTGGAGGGAGTGATTATGATGGTGACGCTGTTGATGATTTTTGTTTTATACACTTAAATCGTGATAATGTTATTGTCTTTACTGGTGCAGTAACGCCGGATGAGTTGCCAGATTATGATATTCAATGTGGTCATTTAGATGTAGAACCGGATTTAACAACAGACAGAGACGCCTGGGTAATAGCCTTTTCCATTCCAAATGCTATTCCTACAATTACGCCTCAGGAGCAAAAAATAACAATTTTTCCAAACCCTGCTGATACATATTGCAATATTTCAATTTCGGGTAATCCAAGTCCAACACATTTTCAAATCATAGATGCAACTCAGCGAATAGTAAATGAAGGTAAGTTCTCATCAGATATGCCCCTCAACCTGGATAGCTTGCAGACCGGTGTTTATATGGTCTGTCTATATGGCCATGCAGGGCTGGTAGCTTGTGAAAAATTATTGATCCTTCGTTGATATCCCTAAGGGAGTAATTGTTTAGGAAAATAATTTACATGCAAATTTCAGTTAAAACGATGCCAAAAACACGGTTTCCCACAGATGCACGCAGATTTGGATTTATTGAAGTGCGTGAAATTTTTGCTTTGTGCTGATGTACATCGTTAATCAGCCGCAGATGCACGCAGATAAATACAAAATACATGTATGGCATTCCTCTGCGGAATTCTGCGGAGATCTGCAGGACAACTTGCCCTCGCGCCGACTGCATTTATCTGCTTAATTCTGCCAGAAACCAGGCTCAAACTTCACGATTCACGACTCACGATTCACGATTGTCAACCCCCAACAAAAAAGCGCCGAAGTTCCCCTCGACGCTTTTTCATTTGGGTTGTGACCTTTATTTTAAAATACTTCTTCCGATTACAATGCGTTGCACTTCGCTGGTGCCTTCATAGATTTGCGTGATTTTGGCGTCGCGCATGAGGCGTTCTACATGGTATTCTTTTACGTAACCATAACCGCCATGCACTTGCACTGCTTCAACAGTTGTTTTCATGGCTACTTCTGATGCAAATACTTTTGCCATTGCAGATGCTGTATCATAATTTTCATGCGCATCTTTTAATTGTGCAGCCTTATATACCAATAAACGAGCCGCCTCAATTTCTGTTGCCATATCTGCTAATTTAAATTGGATAGCCTGATGCTCAGAAATAGGCTTGCCAAATGCTTTACGTGTTTTTGCATATTCAACAGCAAGTTCATACGCGCCGGCAGCGATACCTAATGCCTGACTGGCGATGCCAATGCGACCACCACTTAAAGTTTTCATGGCAAAAGGAAATCCGAAACCATCTTCACCGATGCGATTTTCTTTAGGCACTTTCACATCGTTAAATAACAAGGTGTGTGTATCACTCGCTCTGATACCTAATTTATCTTCTTTGGCACCTACAATAAATCCTTCCATGCCTTTTTCCACGATCAGACAATTGATGCCTTTGTGTCCTTTTTCAGGATGTGTTTGTGCCATTACCAGATACACGCTGGCAGTGCCACCATTGGTGATCCAGTTTTTTGTACCATTTAATAAATAATAATCGCCTTTGTCTTCCGCAGTGGTACGCTGTGAAGTTGCATCGCTGCCTGCTTCAGGCTCGCTGAGACAAAATGCGCCTATTTTGCGACCGCTCGCCAGATCCGGTAAATATTTGCGTTTTTGTTCTTCTGTGCCAAATTGTTCTAATCCCCAGCATACGAGTGAGTTGTTTACACTCATAATCACAGAGCATGAGCTGTCCACTTTAGAAATTTCTTCCATAGCCAACACATAGCTCATCGTATCCATTCCTCCTCCACCATATTCCGGTGAAACCATCATGCCTAAAAATCCGAGTTCGCCCATTTGTTTTACTTCCTCATAGGGGTAACGCATTTCGCGGTCGCGATCGATCACACCGGGTTTTAAAACATTCTGCGCAAAATCACGTGCCGCCTGGCGGATCATGAGGTGCTCTTCGGTCAATGTAAAATTCATATGCTGTGTTGTTATTTGTGTGGTTGTTGTGCGTGATAAGGATATAAAGTGCCGGATGCTTGCTGATATTTCATTAAGGGTTATTGGTTTATTTACGGCTGACTATATCAATGAGCCCGGTAGTGGAATACTGCGACAAATATGGCACTATGACTATTTTCCCCCCTCTTGATTTTACAATATCTGCACCAACGATCGCATCTTCCTGATAATCGCCACCCTTTACCAAAAAATCGGGTTGAATGGCTTTTATGAGTTCAAGCGGTGTATCTTCTTCGAAAATGGTAACGGCAGTGACCGCATATAAACTCGCCAGTAAAAATGCCCTGTCGTTTTGATTGTTGACCGGTCGCGAAGGACCCTTCAGGCGTTTTACACTTTCGTCGGCATTTAGGCCCACGATCACAGCTGCATTGTATGCAAGTTCTGAGGCGGTGTTGAGGATATGGGCGTGACCGCGATGTAAAATATCGAAACAGCCGTTGGTAAAAACGATGGGTCTGTTATGAAAGCGCCACACAGCGATCTGTTGCAGGAGGGTCTGCAGCGGATAAATTTTATGGTGTATCGCTTGTGGTTTGTTCATGTTGTTGTCGGCGACTCATTCTCGAGATTGCGAGCAAGGAGATCAGGGCAACAAAGATAATCATTATGGTCTGACAGCTCCAGGCCAGCCAGCTGAAACTGATGGCGTATGTGCGGTCTAATCCATACAGGGCCACCAGTGTTTCTGTAACGATGAGCTGATAGGCGCCGATTCCGCCGGGCGTGCTGATGATGCCCACGGTGCCGAACACCAGAACGGCCAGGGCCTCGTTGGGGCCCATGTGACTTGTTTCGCTGAGTGCATACAAAGCGAGCCAGGCGGTAGCGAAATAGCAGAACCAGATGCCGAAGGTATAGAGCAGAAATAATTTGAAGTTTTTGAGGTGCCTGATGCTGTAAATACCATCGCGGATATTCAGCAATAAGATGCGCAGTCGCAGGTAGGCTTCTGTATGGGAAAACTTGCGGGCAAAGATCCAGGCAGCAACGAGGAGTAGTATGCCGGCCAATACCAGTATGATGATGGTATTTGTGCTGAACTGCAGTTTCTCGCCTATTGGCTGAATCACCTTTTCCGAAAAAAAGAGGTTGATACGACTGAATTGGGTAGCAAACAGCAGTGCTGTGGCGATGAACAGGCAGAGGAGGTCGATGCTGCGTTCTACCACCAGGGTGCCTACCGCTTTGTCGAACTGCACTTTTTCGTAGCGTTGAATGATACCACAACGCGTGATCTCACCCAAGCGCGGCACGGCCATATTGGCCAGGTAGGCGATCATAACACTATGAAATGTCGTGCTGAGTCGTGGGTTGAAGCCCATGGGTTCGAGCATCATTTTCCAACGCAAAGCGCGAATGATGTGGCTGAGCACGCCGATGATCATGGCCAGGGCTATCCACCAGTAATTGGCTTCCCGAAAGCTGTTTTTGAGTTCGGTACGTTGTTCGGTGCTGAGGTCTTTGGTGACATACCATGCCAGCAACACCCCCAGTGACAGGAAGACAACAAATTTGAGGATATTGAAAAAGAGCTTCCGGTTCAAGTTATCGGAGCATATTGGTTTGACTATCCGGGAAAATCAGGGTGGGGCGGAAGGTTTTGGCTTCTTCCCATTCCATGGAGGCATAAGCGCAAACGATCACAATGTCGCCGGGAGTAACGTGATGTGCCGCCGGACCATTCAAACAGATCACGCCAGAGCCGCGTTCGCCTTTGATGATATAGGTTTCCAAGCGGGCACCATTGGCAATATTGAGCACCTGCACCTTTTCAAATTCGATCATATTGGCTGCATCCAGCAGGTCTTCATCAATGGTGATACTACCGATATAGTTCAAATTGGACTCGGTAACACGCACCCGGTGGATCTTGCTTTTTAACACTTCAACACGCATAGGGTGCAAAGTTATTTTTAATTGGCCAATTTCTTTGGTAAGGGGTGAATAATTTGTTGGAAGTCAATTGGGGTGCGACTTTTGGGCAAATTGTCCCTGGCGGCGTACATATGTGCACCTGGGTCGGCTGGAATCTATAATCTGAGGCATTGAAGGGTAGTAATTAGGTCAGGAGGAAAAAAAGTGGTAGTTTTAACTATCGAAAGCGATCGGGTGTTATAAGCATCACTAATCCGATGGTTTATATTTCCCGTACCGTTCAACCATGCGAAGGTTTTTACCATATCTGGCGGGTTTATTCATGGGATTTATCCTATGGACATTGGCGTGTTCTACCTATTGTTCGCTTGAGGGGATGCAAATAAAGGCTTCTTCTCAAAAAATAGTGAGTCACTCCTGTTGTGCTCCTCCGGATTCGGAGAAGCCGGAACAAAAGACATGTCAGGACAATCATTTAGCATTTCTGCAGTCCATAGGGCTCTATTACCTCAACAATGCGTGTGATTTGGCGGAATTGCCATTTGTAACTGAGTTGTCGGAAGATCGGTCAGACTTATTTACTTTTTCTTCAACTTCTTATATAAACGCAGTGATACCCAATGATACAGGTCCGCCTGTATTTGGTTTTGCTTTGCGAAAGTTTATGCATAGTTATCAGATCTGATGTCGGGTCTGTTATGGGAGATGAACATTACATGTTTGTTTGCCCGCTATAGGTCGAACCATGTTTGTTTGACTGCCTTCAGAGAATTTTCATGTGTGCCTTTGCTAAGTGTTTATTCGTTCCGTTTTCCCGTAGGTCGCATGTATCCTGATCGCAAGAAAGTGAACAGAGCACCCGGTGAAGACTATTCAATTCAATTTATTTCACCTCATTGTATGCACCATATCGGCGCATCATCATTAACGTAACCAAAATGAAATCAAAAATTTTATTCATTGTATGCATGTTGATGGTTTCCATCAATTTTGGACAAACGGCCTTTCAATTTACCGGAGAGGATTGCAATGGCAGCCCAGTTGATCTATATGCCGACCTCGACGCAGGAAAGGCAGTGGTATTGTTTTATTATATGCCTGATTGTGGTGCTTGTCCACCACCTGCTCAGGAGATTCAGGATATGGCAAATAATGTCATGAATACTTATCCGGAAATGGTCAAAGGATATACATTTCCGTTTTTAGATTCTTATACCTGCGAATCTGTGGTAAACTGGGTTGATGAAAGTCATGTGCCTTTCTATACGCCGATGGACAGTGGAGCCTATCAGGTAGCCTATTATGGCGGATTTGGCATGCCAACTGTTGTATTGGTTGGTGGTGAAGATCACCGAGTGTTATTTTCGACACTCAGCTATTTTACCAGTGACACAACGATCATGCGCGATTCTATTCTGCGCCTTTTTGGTGAAGTGTCGGATGTGTTCAACCTTAATGGTGTGATCGCACAGATGGAGGTATATCCAAATCCTGCACAGGTGACCGCAACGGTTGAAGTTTATGCTGATGTGCAAACTGATGTGGTTATATCGCTTATGGATGCTACAGGCAGGACAGTGTATACACAGGCGGCAAGCGCACTTATGCCAGGCAGGAATGCGATCCAATTAGATGTATCAGCTTATGAGGCAGGTATGTATCATGTACGTGTTTCGGGTGATGATGGGTATGGAGTGAGACCAATATTGATCATTAAATAATTTGTAGATATGCGAACACATTTTTTTTCAGTGACGGCATGTTATGTATTTTTTCATGCGATGGTAGGCGCGCAGAATCCGTTAGTTATTCCACCGGCATTAACAGGTACAGAATTCAATTTAAATGTACAGAACGGCAGCGTGGAATTCTGGCCAGGAGTGGTTACACCCACCTATGGTATGAATGGCAATATACTTGGCCCTACCCTGATCGTGGAAGAAGGTGATGTGGTTACTGTGCATGTAACCAATTCGCTTACCGGGACAGGTAATACCACAACCATGCATTGGCATGGCTTTCACCTGCCTGCAGAAGATGATGGCGGTCCGCACCAGATCATAGAGCAGGGAGCTACATGGAGTCCATCGTTTACAATCATGAACCCGGCGTCTACCTTATGGTATCATCCACATGGTGAAGGTAAAACGGATCTGCAAGTGGCCAGAGGGCTTGCCGGATTTTTTATTATTCGCGATGAGGAGGAAGCTGCCCTGGAACTTCCGCGAACATATGGTGTTGATGACATACCCTTAGCGATACAAACCAAAGCGTTTGATGTGCTTCAGCAGATCGCTATTGCTACAGAAATGGATACTGTGCCAATGGTGAATGCAACGGTGGATCCTTATATTGCATTGCCTGCACAAGTGATCAGACTTCGATTATTAAATGGTGCGAGTATGCGTACATTCCATATTGGATTTACCAATGATCATCCGTTTTATGTGATCGCAGGGGATGGTGGGTTATTAGAGGCACCTGTTGAACGCACCCGACTGGTATTGCCACCGGGCGAACGATATGAAGTGCTCATAGATCTTTCAGGAATGGAGGGTGAAACCATCATGATGCAATCCTTTGCCTCTGAATTGCCGGATGGGATCTATGGTGCAGCCAATCCTTCCGGTATGGGCATGGGCACGATCATGGGCTATGATGAGAATCCGTTGAATGGAATTGATTTCCCCCTGCTTCAGATCAATGTCGGTGCTCCTACAGTTGGTCCGATCACCACCATCCCCTCCACGCTCATTCCGCCAGTGACACCTGCAGCGTATACGGCCACACGTTTATTTACATTAGAGCCGGAAACCATGGGTATGGATAATATGGTGATGGGACCTTTTGTGATCAACGGAGAAGCATTTGACATGGAGGTTATCAATGAAGTGGTGTGGATCAATACAGTAGAGAAATGGCGTATTACCAATAATACGCATATCTCACACCCATTCCATATTCATGAAGGACAGTTCATCATCGACAATTTTAATGGGGTTGCACCGGATGCGATCCATGCCGGGAATAAGGATGTGGTATATATTCCACCCATGCAGTATGTTGAAGTGATCAAAACATTTACAGATTTTACAGATGATATGGTGCCCTATATGTATCACTGCCATATGTTGCATCATGAGGATGACGGGATGATGGGCAGTTTTACGGTTGTTGGACCGGATGCGGTAACGGATCCAATGTTGTCACAATTGGCTGTATATCCAAATCCCGTATCAGCCGGAGGTCAGCTTGTTGTTGCAACAGAGCAACCAGTGGAAGCAGTGCAAATGGTCAATGCGGTGGGAGAGATGGTTCGTATTTCATATGTGATCGAGGATGCGCAGATCCTGATCGCTTTGCCAAGCGTGGCTGCAGGTGTTTATACCTTGCAGGTGCTTGATGCAAACGGACATTACGATATACCAGTTGTGGTGCAATAATTGCTTGTCGGGTTGCTGACAATTTCGAAAAGTTCTTTTATAAAAGTTCGATCCAATGAAACTGTATATCAGAAATATGGTATGTGCGCGATGTAAAATGGTGGTAGCCCGTGAGCTGGAAGCGCTAGGGCTGCGCACCTTGTATGTCGAGTTGGGCGAAGTGGAGGTAGACAAAGTTTTGTCTACAGAAGAGAAGCAGCAAATTAATGATCGGTTACGTGCATTTGGGTTTGAATTGATCGATGATAAACGATCGAGGATCATTGAACAGATCAAGACGAAAGTGGTGGAACTTGTTCACCAAAAAGATGGGGAATTGTCGTCAAATTTATCTACACTATTAAGTGCCTCACTGCATTACGACTATCCCTATTTGAGTAATTTGTTTTCTGCAGTGGAAGGCACGACCATTGAAAAATATTTCATTGCACAGAAAATTGAACGCGTAAAGGAGTTGTTGATCTATGATGAACTTACCCTAAGTGAGATCGCCTTTCGATTAAATTATAGTTCTGTGGCACATTTAAGCAGTCAGTTCAAAAAAGTAACCGGTATGACACCCAGCAGGTTCAAGTTAGTGCGTGGTGAAAAGCGCATTCCATTGGACGAGGTTTGAAATGATGTAATTCTTATTCAAAATAGTGTAACAGGTTGTATTGCTGAGTGCCTGAATTTTGTATCGAAAAAAATACGATCATGGCAAACAATACCAACCAGACATACATTTTCCCTATCGAAGGGATGGAAAGCGACCACTGCGCCCGTATTATTGATAAAGGGCTGCAGCAACTGGACCGGTTGCAATCCGTAAAAGTAGAACTCAACAATAAACGTGCACTGGTAACAACTTCAGAGCCCTTGTCGACGATCCCGCTCGTAGTGGATACCGTCAGAAGCTTAGGGTATGGGGTAACTACTGTCAGGCAAACTTTTCCAGTTCTTCAAATGACCTGTGCTTCCTGTGCAATCAGTGTAGAATCGATGGTCAAGGCTCAGGAAGGTGTAGTGTCGGCATCTGTAAATTTTGCGGCAGCTACCTTACTGGTAGAATATGTGCCAACCATTACGCATCCAGAAGCTATTCGGGCAGCGGTGCAATCAGTTGGCTACGACCTCTTCATCACTGAGGCGGATACACATACCAGTTTAGATGAGCTGCAACATAAAAGCTATTTGCTGTTGCGCCAACGTACTATGTGGGCAGTTGCCTTTTCGATACCGGTAGTAGTGATCGGCATGTTTTTTATGCAATTGCCGTATGCGAATTACATTATGTGGGTTTTGAGCACACCGGTTGTGTTGTGGTTTGGAAAAGATTTTTTTGTGCATGCCTGGAAATTGGCAAAACACGGTAAGGCGAATATGGATACTCTGGTAGCATTAAGTACAGGTGTAGCCTATCTCTTTAGCATGTATAACACACTTTGGCCCGACTATTGGCACGCCCGTGGTTTACATGCACACGTATATTTTGAAGCTGCAGCGGTGGTGATCGCCTTTATTTTACTCGGTAAAATGTTGGAGGAAAGGGCAAAGGGGAATACAGCATCAGCTATTCGTAAACTTATTGGCCTGCAGGTAAAAACGGTGTCTATCGTACACGAAGGTGGGCATGTGATGGAAATTCCGGTTGAACGTGTACAGCAAGAAGATGTTTTATTGATCAAGCCCGGCGACAAAGTGCCACTCGATGGCATGATCATTTCCGGTGATGCTTATATCGATGAAAGTATGCTCACCGGTGAGCCTGTGCCTTTGCACAAAACGATTGACGATAAAGTATTTGCTGGTACGCAGAATGGAAAAAGTAGTTTTCACATGCGTGTCTTGCGCACGGGTTCTGAAACCATGCTCGCACAGATCATACGCATGGTACAGGAGGCGCAGGCCAGCAAGGCGCCGGTGCAAAAATACGTTGATCGCATCGCAGGGATATTCGTACCCATCGTGATCGTAGTGGCTTTGCTTTCAGGATTAGCCTGGTGGATGTTCGGAGGAGAGCATGGGTTTACACAAGGGCTGCTGGCCATTGTTACTGTATTAGTGATCGCCTGTCCATGTGCATTGGGTTTAGCTACTCCAACTGCCATCATGGTTGGAGTAGGCAAAGGTGCAGGTCAGGGTATTTTGATCAAGGATGCAGAAAGTCTCGAGCTCACTAAGGATGTAAATGCCATTGTATTAGACAAAACAGGCACGATCACCGAGGGGCGTCCTACTATGACTGATCTCATATGGTTCAATGCAGACGAAAGTCATAGCGCTATTTTTTATTCGCTGGAAAAAAATTCTGCCCATCCTCTCGCATCTGCTATCACACAGAATATGCAGGAGATGCCTATGGTGTCCTTTTCTGACTATGAAAATATCAGTGGCCAAGGGGTTAGAGGTGTGTATGCGGGTAGATCATGGTTTGCAGGAAATGCCGCATTGCTGGCTGATCATCAAATTTTCATACCGGCATCATTGAAAGCCCAGGCTGATGACTTCACTGCACAGGCTAAAACACTCGTATGGTTTGCCGATGAATCACAAGCCTATGCAATGGCGGCGGTTACGGATACGATCAAGCCATCATCGGCCGCTGCGGTCGCACAGCTGCATAACATGGGTATCGATGTATATATGCTTACCGGAGATAATAAACAATCAGCGGAAGCAATTGCCGGGCAGGTAGGAATTACCCATGTGCATGCAGGATTGATGCCACAGGATAAATCAGATTTCATTAAGCGATTACAGAACGATGGTAAAGTGGTTGCGATGGTAGGAGATGGGATCAACGATACCACAGCACTTGCTCAGGCAGATGTGAGTATTGCCATGGGCAAGGGAAGCGATATCGCATTGGACGTGGCAAAGATCACCCTGATGCGTTCCGACCTTATGCATGTGCCTTCCGCTATCCTGTTGTCGAGGAAAACCGTAGCAGCCATTCGACAGAATTTGTTTTGGGCATTTATTTATAATCTGATCGGGATACCAATTGCCGCAGGTGTGTTGTATCCCTTCACCGGATTTCTCCTCAACCCGATGATCGCCGGAGCTGCGATGGCACTGAGCAGCGTAAGTGTTGTTGGAAATAGTTTGCGACTGAAATGGGCATCAGTGCACAAGTAAATGATATAAAACAATGTAAGAATTGTATAACAAGGTAAAGGTAAAATCAAATCAATTTTGTTCAATAAACGATTTAAAAATGGAAAATGGATCAAATAAGGTAAATCATGTATTTACATTCAAAACGAACATAAACTGCAGCGGATGTGTCGCTCGCGTTTCGCAGGTGCTGGATAAGGCAGAGGGCATATGTCATTGGCAGGTGGATACCCTCAGCAAGGATAAAGTGCTTACCGTGCATTCTGAAGGAATAACTGAAAATGCATTGATACAAGTGGTGCAAACTGCAGGTTTCAATATCGAACCCATTAAATGATTGCAAATATGAAAAAAACACTGATTGTAAGCTTGCTGGTGCTAGTCATTGCACCGGTATTTACACAAGGCGTGTCTATTGAACGGTATCTCACGCATTATATGTCCATTAAGGATGCACTCGTGCAAAGTGATGCGGTGACAGCTCAGCAACACGGAGTGTTATTGAAAGCTGCTCTGCATATCACCGATGACCTGAGCAAGGAAGAACGAGATACCTACATGCAACAATTCAACTTGTTGATGGATAATGCCCATGTGATTGCTGATTCGCGCAATATCGAGATTCAACGACAAGCATTAGCCAAAATGTCACCTGCAATGTGGGCGCTGGTTCGATCAGCTTCGGTTTATACAGGAAATTTATACTACCACTATTGCCCTATGCGCAAGGCCTATTGGATCAGCAGAACGCAAACGATTGAAAATCCCTACTATGGCACTTCTATGTTGAATTGCGGAAGCGTTAAGGAGATACATTAAATATCAATATTATGAGGAGATCTATCCTGTTCATTGCATTGCTCAGTGTTATGCAGCCTATCATTGCGCAAAACCTGGTTCGATACGAACTGCATATTTCCGATACCCTGGTAGCATATACCGGAAATGTTAAACATGCGATCGCCGTGAACGGGCAGATCCCAATGCCGACCCTTGTGTTTACAGAGGGTGATACGGCTGAGATCGTTGTGTTCAATCATTTAAAAGAAAGCACCTCCCTGCATTGGCACGGGATCTTTTTGCCAAACCGTGAAGACGGAGTTCCCTGGCTTACTCAGCTGCCTATTGCTCCGGGGGCTACATACACTTATAGGTTTCCGGTGATCCAGAATGGTACTCATTGGTATCATAGTCATTCCGGTTTGCAGGAGCAGATCGGCATGTATGGCATGGTGATCTTTAATAAGCGGGAAGGTGACCCAGCTTTTCGTAAGGGGATCGACGATATACCTACCTTACCGGTCATACTCAGTGAATGGATCGATCGGAAGCCTGAGTATGTGCACCATATGTTGCGCAGTGGGACAGATTGGTTTGCGGTAGGAAAAGGTTCAACCCAAAGTTATTTCGAATCAATTCAGGCACATGCCATGGGCACGAAGCTGGAAAATGAATGGAAGCGGATGACAGCAATGGATGTGAGTGATGTGTATTACGACAAGGTGCTGTCGAATGGGGTTGAACATCTAACATGGGAGGTGCATGCCCATCGCGTACGATTGCGCATGGCAAACGGTGGAGCATCCACATACTTTTGGGTGTCATATTCCGGAGGGCAATTTGAAGTGGTGGCCAACGATGGAAATGATGTGGAGTCTGTACGTGTCGATCGCATGTTGATCGCAGTTTCTGAAACATATGATATTGTGTTGAATGTACCACATGGAAATACCTATGAGGTGTTGATCATGTCGGAGGATCGTACACGCACTACCAGTATTTTTCTTGGAAAGGGCGATACTATTCGTGCATTTCGGTGGCCAAGACTTCAATATTTTGAGGGAATGGACATGATGAACGATATGATGCGTATGAATGGCACCATGGATGATATGGGCATGCACATGAGTATGCAGCAAATGGACATGAATGCGATCATGTATGGCGAGCTGGAAACCGGAATGCCAATGGATACAAGTCATGCAATGCATGCACATCACGCCACCGGCAGTTCGAATATCCCAATTACATTGAATTATGCGATGTTGCGATCAACCGCACCAACTGCCTTACCTCCAGATGCACCGGTGCGCGAGCTGAAATTTACCTTAACCGGAAATATGTCGCGCTATGTTTGGAGCATGGATGGCCGTGTGCTTTCAGCAGAGGATAAAATTCGCATTCAGAAAGGGGAGATCGTTCGTATGATCATCTATAATGGATCTATGATGCGTCACCCCATGCATTTACACGGACACGATTTTCGGGTGTTGAACAGGCAGGCAGAATATGCCCCACTGAAAAATGTATTGGATATCATGCCAATGGAAACAGATACGATAGAGTTTTTGGCAAATGTGGAAGGCGATTGGTACTTTCATTGCCATATCCTCTATCACATGATGAGCGGGATGGGCAGGATATTTACCTATGCCGATCAGGCAGCTAACCCGCTTATTCCGGATTCCAAAAAAGCTTTGCGAAAGTTATATCATGATGACAAGGCGCTGCATGTTATGTTCAATAATGATTTTGCAACAAATGGCAACGACGGTATGGCCATGCTGCAAAATACACGATGGTCGATGGGCGCAGAGTGGCGACTCGGTTACCATGATGACCATGGGTATGAAACTGAAATTCATCTGGGCAGATATATTGGTGTCATGCAATGGTTTATGCCTTTTGTTGGTTATGACTGGCGCTATCGATACATAGCAGAGGGAGAAGCCGAAACCAATCTTTTCGGACAGGTAAATACGAAAGACAGACGTGCTTATTTTAGTGCAGGATTTATGTATACCCTGCCCATGCTGATCGAATTGCAGGCAGAGGTTTATCAGGATGGTAACGTCCGATTACAATTGATGCGTGAAGATATCCCGATATCACCCAGATTGCGCATGCAGTTTATGGTCAATTCCGATAAAGAATACATGGCAGGATTCAGCTACCTGTTTACGGCAAATCTGGCCCTGACCACACATTACGACAGTGATATGGGCTTAGGTTTGGGGTTGCGATTGAGCTATTGAATATATTGTATAATGAGTATGCAAGCAAATAAAGGTGAGCAGTAGGTCATGTAGTGCGCGAAGAGCAAATGAGGTAAAGTCAGCTGCGCTACCTGGCAATCACAGGTAAATGGTATGTGCAATTCATGGCTGCATGTTCAAGTAAATCTGAGAAATGTGTATTTTCGTGACCTAAACATCTAAACCATGAAAATACTGACCACCCTGATGTTATGTGCATTGACCTTGGTTTTACAGGGGCAAACTATGGCCGAAATCGATACCCAATTGAAGGAGGCGTTTCGACAAGATAAGTATGCCGATATCCTTAAGATCACTGAAAAAGCGATAAAAAGTGACTCGCTATCTGTAGACGGTTACATCTATCGGGCAATGGCCATGCAGTCGCTTAAAAAATATCAAGAGAGCCTCACTGTGCTCGATGAGGGATTGGTCCAATACCCCAATAATTCAGATCTGCTTACTACCAAAGGAGTCATGCTGACAGAATATAGCCAGCCACAAGAGGCTGTCAAGTGGCATAGCCTTGCGATAAATTATGCAACAGCTGATTCTGTGCGCATGAGTTGCCTGATAAACAGGTCGGCGGCCTATTTATCATACCGGAAATTTGATGAAGCGTATGATGATCTGCTGGAGGCGTATCATATTGATTCATTCAATATCGCTGTGTGCATAAACTTAGGTGTGGTGGCAGATGAAGTGGGCAAGGCTGATCAGGTGTTGCGTTATTATTATCGCGTGCTGGAAATTGATTCCACGTATATAGATATATACAACAACATTGGCTTTAAATTGCAATTAGACGGTGATCACAAAGGTGCCATTGCCTGTTTTGACAGATTGATCGCCTATTCTGAAGAACAGGGTGGAGCTGATGCCTTTGCTTACAGTAACCGCAGCTATAGTAAATTGCAGATTGGCGATTTAAAAGGCGCCATGTCGGATATTGAAACCAGTATCAAACTCTATCCGCTGAATTCCTGGGCATATCGCAATAAAGGACTGATCTACATTGCCATGGGAAAAAATGATAAGGCCTGCGATGAATTTATGACCGCACTGGAAAAAGGGTTTACGGAAATGTACGGCGATGAGGTGATGAAATTATATAAGAACTACTGCGTAAAATAAGCGGGGCGTGACCACCAAAGAAGAACTCCAACAAACTTACAGCCTCTGGTCAACTGAAAAGTTATGTGCTGTATTATTTAAGCCTTCGGATTATATCCCTGAGGCCGAGTCTGTTGCGCGTGAAGAACTATCGCGAAGAGCAGTACCTCAGGAAGAGATAGATGCGCATCTGCTTACATTGCAGGAAGTGGAAGAGAAAAAAGCCAACAGTAAGCAGCAGCGTAAGTACGACTTTGACCTGGCTGCAGGAAATGTGCTGGATGCGATGATCTCGCATGATGAGGAGGTGGATCCAATAGTATTTAAACGCATCCGGAGCTTGTTTTTCTTTTCATTGCTCGTT
>JAYRVB010000066.1:0-5033 GCA_041918775.1 Chitinophagales bacterium | reverse complement strand
GAAAAAATACAACGACTTTCCTTCCTTCTGCAAAAGCAAACAAGGTTCAAAAACGACGATTGTAAATCTGCAGGAAATTTATTGGCGTAAGGAAGGCGATAAATACATTTTATTTATCAGTGCCGATCGTTTCATTCGCGGCATGGTGCGTTTAGTGGTTGGGGCTATGATGCAGGTGGCACGCGGAAAAATGACGCTGGAAGCATTTGAATCAGGTATTCAAAAAGGTGAGCGACTGAAACTCGCATTGAGTGCTCCGGCGCATGGCTTGTATTTGATCAAAGTGGAGTATCCGTATGTGGAGGCACACCCACAAAATAGCTGAAGCCTTCACTGCACGATCGACAGTTTGGCAAATTTGAGGAGCAATTTTTTCTGACCGCTTTTTTCGAAATTAATGGTAGCCATCAGGCCTTCGTTTTGCCCTTCCATGGCAGCGATGTGGCCAAAGCCGAATTTCTGATGCTCCACCTGCATACCTACTTTTAATTCTTCCGGAAATGCGGCCTGAAAAGTTGCGGATGGCGCATGCACATATTGCTGCACCGGTGCCACGGGTTTCACTTTGGTGACCGGTGTGGCGTCATAGCCTTTTGATGGTTTATCGTCCTGCCATTTGTTGCGATTATACCCTACATAATTGAGTAAATTCTGCGGGATCTCCTCGAGGAAACGGCTTGGTTCGCAATAATCGAGGTTGCCGAATTTATATCGCGTGGCAGCATGGGTGATGGTGAGTTTTTGTTCGGCGCGGGTAACGGCCACATAAAATAAGCGACGCTCTTCTTCGAGTTCTTCGCGCGAATTCACCGACAATCCGCTTGGAAATAAATTCTCTTCCATGCCCACCACAAACACACTCTTAAATTCCAAACCCTTGGCCGCGTGCACGGTCATGAGTTTTACTGTTTCTTCTTCATTGCCCTCCTGGTCGGCATCGGTGAGTAATACCACTTCCTGCAAATACTCGGCGAGGGTGCGCGTTTGTTGTGCATCTTCTGACGGCAGCAGCTCCTGATAAAATGGCGAATTTGCCTCGTCGGGACTCACAAACTCTTTGATGGAGTTGAGTAATTCCTGCACGTTCTCGTAGCGACTTAATCCTTCTACACTTTGATCGTTGTACAGCTCCTTCAATATACCGGTCGCTTTGGCAACATGGCTGGCTACTTCGTAAGCATCCTTAGTTTCCATCATCGCCTGAAAACTTTTGATCATGGTCACAAAGTCGCTGAACAATTTGCGCGTGCCTGCATTAAAGGGCAGCAGGTCGATATTTTCGGCCATGGTCCACAAACTTTTTTCATTGTCTGCGGCATAAACGGTCAGTTTTTCGAATGAAGTTTTTCCTATTCCTCTCGCCGGATAATTGATGATGCGTCGGAAGGATTCCTCATCGTTCGGATTCACCGTAAGTTTTAAATACGCGATCAGGTCTTTGATCTCCTTGCGTTGATAAAAGGAGAGTCCGCCATAAATGCGATACGGAATATTGAGTCTTCGCAAGGCTTCTTCGAAACTGCGGCTTTGCGCGTTGGTGCGATATAAAATGGCAAATTCTCCATTTTTAAAATGGTCGCGCATGCGTTGTTCGAAAATCACATCTGCTACCATTTTGCCTTCCTCATTATCGCTCATGGCGCGGATCACTTTGATGGTGTCGCCTTCGATATTATCGGTCCAGATCTTTTTTTCGAGCTGGTGTCTGTTCTTGCTGATGATGTGATTTGCTGCTTCAACGATCACCTTGGTACTGCGATAATTTTGTTCGAGGCGATAGGTGACCACCTCCGGAAAATCTTTTTCGAAGTTGAGGATGTTGGCAATATTTGCTCCGCGAAAGGCATAAATGCTTTGCGCATCATCACCCACTACTGCGATATTCTGATACACATCTGCAATGCGACGCACTATGGCATACTGCAGAAAGTTGGTGTCCTGAAACTCATCGATCATCACATATTTGAAGCGATGCTGGTATTTATACAATGCATCTGGAAAGCGTTCAAACAATTCATGGGTTTTGAGCAGCAGATCATCAAAATCCATGGCACCGGCGCGGAAGCAACGTTTGGCATATTGCTTATACACCTCCGCCATTTTTGGTCGCCCGTTGGCTTCATCTTCTGCCAGAAAATCGGGGTTGTTCGCATAGGCGTCGGGGCCTATCAGATTATTTTTAGAGATAGAGATGCGATACAATACATAGCCCGGTTTGTAGAGCTTGTCGTTCAAGCCCATTTCTTTCACGATATTCTTCAGCAGATTTTTTGCATCCTCTGTATCGTAAATAGTGAAGTTGGAGGGATATCCCAGTTTATCGGCTTCTCCTCTCAGGATGCGACTAAAAATACTGTGAAAAGTACCCATCCATAAGCTGCGCGCATCTCCACCCATGACCTTTTCCACGCGGTTCTTCATTTCGCGTGCGGCTTTATTGGTGAAGGTAAGTGCCAGGATGGAAAAAGGATCTGCGCCTTCCTGCATCAGGTATGCGACTCTGTAGGTAAGCACACGCGTTTTTCCCGACCCGGGGCCGGCTATGATCATGGTTGGTCCGTTGATATGGGTAACCGCTGCGCGCTGCGCCTCATTCAGTGCATCCAGAAAATTGCTCACGTGGCAAATTTAAGCATTTAGGGTGAGTGGTGTTCCGATAGCTATCGGGAGGTGAGTGCCTGGCTTTTTTTGGGGTACGAAACGCTTAAATTCAATTTAACCGCAGAGGACGCAAAGTTCTACGCAGAGGGACGCAAAGCGTAAACGCATTTTCTCCGCGTTCCTTTGCGCTGAACTTTGCGGCCTTTGCGGTAAAGTGGGCTATGAGCATGCACATACAACCAACAAAGTAAGGTATACGAAAACAGGTGTCGTTAGATATCGGGAGAGGGAGGGCTATTATTCGCCGCACAAAGTTTGGATCAATCTTCATCACCCGAAAATACACGCCCGATGAGCATCACCAAAAACAGTACGCCCCAGATACTTTCAATGAGCGCGAGATTGCGCATGAGGTGAGCGGTGTTGGTATACATGCTTCCGGTTCCACTTAGACTACAGAGACTGAAATACAGGGCTTCGGAATACGTTTCATAACCGGGAGTGAGTGCTACGCCTAAGGCAGTGTGGTCGATCAACAAATAGATCTCATAAAAACTTGCCCATCCGATCGCAATGAGCAGATACATGGCTGTTGAACCCCAGAGGCGTTCTTTCAAGGATAATTTATCCAGATAAATATCCTGCAAACCCAGCACGATCAAATAACATTCGAGGGTACAGAGCATGATATGCACAGCCAATAAAAAAGGGATCTGCAAGGTTCCAACGGAGAACAGTGGATTCAGGGCAACAAACGACAGCGCTGCAATACACAACACCCACATCAGCATCAATCGTTTAAATCGCGCATTGGGTTGCAGATGTTTGCCGAGTTGATACAAGATAAGCAGATACAAGGCTTCGGGGATCAACAACAAACCACGCACAGCAGCACCATGCACATCCCAACCCAAAACCCCGGCGAGATCTCCCATCACCAACACCAAAAAAATCAGCATGATCTCCACGATCGCCACCCTTCGGTAGTTCTTTTCCGGCAATTGGAAACTTAAAATGGGGTTGATGGCCATGGAATAAAAGTAGCGAAATATTGGGAATGGTGAGACGTGTCCCGATAGCTATCGGGAGGTGAGTGGTGAGTGGTGAGTAGTGAGTGGTGAGTGGGGGATCGGGAGGTGAGTGCCTTGCATTTCTTCGCTCCCGATAGCTATCGGGATTCGCCTCTTCGCGTATTCTAAGGTTCCGATTTCACCAAATTTATTTCAGGCTGCCGCTAAATAATCATGTAAAAACGGGGTTTGGCGCTTGATTATAGCGAACATTCTGCCAATAATTTTATTCCTAACAACATTAATTGAGCTCCTTTTAGACTTACCTGATTCGACACGTTTTTGATAATAGGCTTTCATTTCCGGATCGCATTGAACAGCGCTTTTGGCTGCCAGATCTAATAATGTTTTCATTTGTTTGTCGGCTAAATGACTGATGCGCGTTTTTTTTCTTATAGACGATCCTGATTCATTCGGGAAGGGTGCGGTGCCGGCGAAGCAGGCAAATTTTCTGGCATCATCAAATCGGCTAAAGTTGTGGGTTTTGATAATAGTTGTGAGAGCTACAACCGGTCCAACGCCCGGGATTGATAAGAGTAATTGGTAGTTGTTATTAAGGGATACACTACCAAGGATGATGGATTGCATATCATCTTCCAGCTTTTGGATTGACTTGTCTAACCCGGCAATAATGGTCAATTGGGCCTTAATGATCAAATCCTTATCTGATATTCCAATATTGCGATATTCTTTGATTGAACAACGCAAAGCCGCCCGTTGCCTAACCAAAAGGTTTTTGCTGGACATCAATAATTTCAAGCGTTTCAGCTCCTGTTCGAGCGGTGAGTAGGCGGTGAGCTTGCTAAATTTTTCGCTGCCATACATGGCGATTTTTTTAGCATCGATCTTGTCGGATTTACCTCTTACCACTCCGATCGATCGCTTGATCTCTAATGCGTTCACTTTGGTGAATGCAATGGTGTTTGCATGAAGGAAGTCCTCCAATCGACTGCTGTAAAGGCCTGTATGTTCCATAACAACAAATACATCATTTAATTGAAAACCTTGCTGCCGGATCCACCCAACCATATGTTTAAACCCTGACAGGTCATTAGAGATGGTCAGATGAACATTAGCGGACTGGCAATGCAGGTCAATCGTTTTTTTTGAGAGGTCGGCTCCGATGATGTTTGATTTTTGCATAGTTTTGTTTTAGAACATGAGTAAAAGAGTTGCATAGCCTAAGACCTTTAATTAGTCTTCCAGGACTTAATATTCTAAATGGGCCTATTGCAACCAGAATGGAGAGTGGGGACTAATACGCGAATTAGACCTTGAGTCTACGCCTTCGCAGAGTTCACCCCACTTTCCTTCTTTAAAACTAACATTCTTGATGAAAAAGACCTGTTTAGGGTCTAAAGG
>JAYRVB010000065.1:0-1775 GCA_041918775.1 Chitinophagales bacterium | reverse complement strand
TACCAATGGCAGGTGGCATCGCATCCGGATAGCAGTTATATAAATATTTCCGGAGCAAATGATTCTACGTATGTGCATCAGGCCGACTCTACTGCCTATTTCAGATGTTCACTTACCTGTATCACCTCCGGCTTGTCTTCGGTTTCTACTGCAGTTGGTGTGAGTTTATTGCCAATGCCTGAAGTTGCAATTTCAGGTATACTCGATACCACCTTATGTGCCGGTAGTGATGTATTATTGTCTATCACCACTGATCTAGGGAATACTATACAATGGTTGCGCTATGGGAATACCATCGCAGGGGCAAATACAGACACTTATACCGCTGATGCTTCTGGTATATATACCGTATCAGTTTCAGATGGGGTATGCGTACAGTTGTCGGAGCCGATGTATGTCAGTGTGTATACCATACCTGAATTAGTGGACGTAACTGCTTCACCCGACTCAATTTGTGCAGGTAATCCTGTTACACTTACTGCAACAGCTGCACCTGTGCAAACGGCGATTTTTACGGAAAGTTGGGAAGAGGCTGATTATACAGCAGCGGGTTGGACCTCTCAGGATGGATGTGATAACTGGTCAGGATGGACATCCTACACACCAAGCGGGTCCTCTGCGCCTACCGCATATTTTAATTGGGCAACTCCCTTGGTGAACTATTCCTGTTCAATGATCAGTCCGGTTATCGATGCTACCGGAAATACGGATGTTTACCTCAATTATAAATTGTTGTTAGACAATTATTCGTCTGCAACAGATGAATATTTTACGATTGAGTATAAGTCGCTTGATGATGTAACTTGGACAACTTTAGAGGTATTCCAAAATACCATTGGTGCAGCGGTGCAATCTTATGACCGTGTAGATCAATCACTTGCAGGTATGGGGGGCACGCGTTTCCAGATCCGCCTGACAGCTTCGGGAGAAAACAGTTTCAGTATTAATGGTTGGGGGATAGATGATATTTTGGTAACAGGCAGCAACACCTACACATATTCCTGGTATGCTGAACCGGCAGGATTTACTGCATCCGGTATCACAGCTGAACTCATAGAACCAACTCCCGGTAATTATGTCTACTTTGTAGAAGTGGAAAATACAGCAACCGGTTGTGCAAGTGTTTCTGCATCTGATACGGTTACCTTCACCAATTCGAATACCTATTATGCTGACGCAGATGGCGATGGCTATGGAGATCCGGCAGGTGTATTATTTAGTTGTATCATGCCTGTTGGTTATGTGACCAACGACGATGATTGTAATGATTTAGCTGCAGCATCCTTCCCCGGAAATCCGGAGGTGTGCGATGGACTGGATAATGACTGTGATGGATTCATCGATAATTTTATCACAGCCAATGTAACACCGATCGGGCCGATCAGCTTGTGTAATGGTGCCTCTCAGGTGTTAACCTGTACCACCGGACCAGGCTATACATATAGATGGAAGAAGAATGGTGTAAATATCAGCGGTGCTACAAACTCGAGCTACACGGTTACGAAAGCGGGTACCTACTCTTGCGTAGTAACTGTTGGTGTCACTTGCAGTGTAACTTCAAACAGCGTTGTGGTAAGTGTTAATCCTTTACCTTCGGCTACGATCTCGAATCAGGATATTGTGAACAATCTGTGTATTGATCCATCAATTAAATTAAAAGCCAACAGCGGAACCGGCTTCACCTATCAATGGATCAGAAACGGTACTGCCATTGCCGGTGCAACGAATCTGGTATATTATGCCACCACAGTTGGCAGTTATCGGGTAACAGTAAC
>JAYRVB010000064.1:0-4052 GCA_041918775.1 Chitinophagales bacterium | reverse complement strand
GTGAGCTCCGCCTAGGCCTCTCGGTACAGCGGGGCTTTTTTTTTGAGGAATGGTGAGTCGTGAATGGTGAGTGGTGAGTCGTGAGTGGTGAGTCGTGAGTGGTGAGTGGTGAGTGGTGAGTAGCAAATATCAGTGAGTCCGCCATTCGGCGGACCTGTTTGGCTTACATAAATGGGCCTGCCCCGAAGTGTAAAAGTATGCAGCGTAAGCGAAATACTTTTTCTACTTCGGGGTGAATCGTGAGTCTTGAATCGTGAATCGTCAGTCGTGAGGTTTGGCAACGTAGTTGCTTTTAAACAAAAGCCTTGATAAAGGGACTTTACCAGATTTCTGTATACCTACATGCATTTTGTCCCACTACTCACTACCCACTACCCACTACCAAAGCCCCGCCCCCGTACCAAAAAAACATACCCCGCCCCACATTTCACTGCAGGCGTTTTCAAAGATGTAAAAGGGTACTGATCAACGGTAGAGCACTTCTTTTACTACCTGTATCACTTTTGCCGGATTTGGGAGGTAGGCTTCTACGAGGTTTGGTGCGTAGTGCATGGAAGTATCGGCACCGTTCACACGGCGAACCGGTGCATCCAGATAATCGAAGGCATCCTTTTGTAACTGATACGCAATTTCTGATGCGATGGAACCATAAGGCCAGCTTTCATCCACCACAACAATGCGGTTGGTTTTCTTTACAGAAGCCACGATCGTTTCAATGTCGAGAGGGCGTATGGTGCGCAGATCGATCACCTCTGCCTGAATATTATCTTTTTCCAATTCTTCAGCAGCTTTCAGTGCCACCTTCATCATTTTATTAAATGATACAATGGTAATATCTGAACCACTGCGTTTGATATCTGCTTTTCCGATCGGGATATAATATTCCTCCTCTGGCACAGCACCCATATCGGAGTACATCACTTCACTCTCCATAAATACCACCGGGTCATTATCGAGAATGGCCGATTTCAACAAACCTTTTGCATCATATGGATTAGAGGGAGAGATCACTTTCAATCCCGGAACATTCGCATACCAGTTTTCAAACATTTGAGAGTGTTGTGCACCCAATTGTCCGGCAGAACCGGAAGGACCGCGAAACACGATAGGACAATTAAACTGCCCGGCGCTCATGGCCAATGTTTTAGCTGCAGCATTCACCACCTGATCGATGGCCAGCAGGGCAAAGTTGAAGGTCATGAATTCCACGATGGGGCGCATACCATTCATGGCAGCTCCCACGCCGATACCGGCAAAACCAAGCTCAGCGATAGGGGTGTCGATCACGCGTTTCGGACCAAATTCATCCAGCATGCCCTGACTCACTTTATAAGCCCCGTTATATTCGGCCACTTCTTCGCCCATCAGGAAAATATGCTGGTCTTTGCGCATCTCTTCTACCATAGCTTCGCGCAAAGCTTCACGGAAACGGATCTCTCTCATCGTATGCTGAAATTTCGGGCAAAATTAGGACATGTCGACCACTCTTTCACCCCATCCACTTAAAGTATCACCACCTTGCACACCTGAACTTTGTTTCCGGAGCTTGCCACCAGCAGGTAATTGCCCGCTCCGAGCATGTCGGGGATCGTCCACACTATGCTGCCACTGCCGGTAGCTGTGGCCAAAGTAGCTATTTTACGGCCCTGCAGGTCGTACAGGAACAGGTCGGCCTGGTCACCCTGCGGAAGGGTCAGCGTGATCTGTAGAAGCGCTGAAGCGGGATTTGGGGCAACGGTCAGGTCAATAGGCTCTTGTACAAAGGTAGGTTTTACCCCAACGGCATCGATATCTGTCGTTTTCCAAAGTCCACCGGACACACTGCCCGCCCATACTGTTTTTCCGGTCGGATCGTTGGGATCCACCATTATGGTGCGGGTTCTGCCACCCACGTTCACCGGGCCGCGTTCTGTCCAAAAGGCATCATATGAAGTGGCTCCTGCACCGATCAGGAGTTGTCCCTCCCAAAGGCCGCGGCCATGCGTTACTGCCAGGAGTTTCCCATCGCGACGCATTTTTACCTGATCGGTGCGCACATTCGGGAAACCGGAGCTTGGTTGCCATATCGTGTTGTAGCCATTCGTATGTTCTGTATAAAAAACACCCATTTCAGTAGCTATATAAACCACATCGTCATGTTCCGGATTAATTGCCGACCAATACACCGGAATATCCGGCAGGTCGCCCTCAATACTATGCCAGGTGGGTGTAGTAGAGAGCGCATCGAACGACTCCCATATACTATTGACATTATAATTTGAGTAAGTAACGATCACATGATTGGCGTCATCAACATTTGGCACAATACTGCTGCAATAGATCTGACCGGTAAATGCAGCATC
The DNA here is from genome assembly GCA_041918775.1 of Chitinophagales bacterium. Lineage (GTDB taxonomy): Bacteria > Bacteroidota > Bacteroidia > Chitinophagales > BACL12 > UBA7236. The sequence goes on along the minus strand of JAYRVB010000064.1, from coordinate 1,710 downwards.
CGGCAGCGAATCAAATGGATCGATATTAAGTGGCGCAGTGACGATCGAACTGGTGTATGCGGTATCTACACGATATATATCGCCGGCACCTGATTGCTTACCGATAAATAACACGCCGGGTGCTGCAGGTGAAGTAGCGATCGCAGATAAGACCCCGCCGGTGGACACTGCTTTTGTCCAACCGCTGGTATCAGATACCGATGCATTATCGAAACGCCATACGCCTGAATTGGAACACATGAACAACACCTCCGGATCAGAAGCATCCATAATAAATGGATTGATGAATAACACATTAGCATCATTCAAATTCGGATTCGTAATGGTATCCGGAAATTCAAATCCGCCATTATCAAATCTGAACATTCTGCGTAATTGTGATGCAGTGTAAAATGTTTCGGGATGTTCGTAATTAAATGCTACAAATGCACCATCTCCCCCACTGACCATTTTCGACTCTGATAAACCGGATGCGCCGATATATGGTGTACCGTTATCCTGAGTACCGCCCATCACATCATCCTCACTCAGCGATGGATGCATGGCTCCGGCATAAAATTGCGTGACGTTATATCCGTAATTTCTGTCGTATAAAAATGGTTCTTCGGCAGTAAAATTTTCTGTGCGCCAAATTCCTCCATCGTTACCGAAATACACTTCATCATCTGTATAAAATGTCACCTCATGCTGATCAACATGCACGAAACGCACAAGGTTACTATCGAGGCCGCCACTGCTGATCTGGTCCCAGCTCTCACCGCCATCTCTGGTGCGCCAGATGTGCAATCCACCCATCGCCACCACGTCTGCGTTGCTCGGAGATACAGCAAGCGAAAGATCATACCAAGCCTGTTTCGCAGCGAATTCGAGATTATTTTGGGGGGTGTTGATAGCTGTCCAGGTTGCACCTTTGTCTATCGTTTTATATACGCCTTTAACTTTGTAATCCGTACTATTGCACAGTACGCTGTATGCAATATTGGCATCAGATGGGGCAGTAGCCATTTCAATGCGGAAATATCCGGAGACCGGTAAACCGTTGGTTTGTTTGGTAAAGGTACCCGGGTCGCCTGAGGGTGAAAAATAGATGCCGTCTGTTTCAAAAATTCCGATGGCAGCAAATACACCACCATCAGCAGTCAATTCAATATCACATATTGAATTTCGCGAAGCACCTACACCGAATCCTAGTACTTTTTCAAATGTAGCACCACCATCTGTTGAACGTTGTAATCCACCTGTTCTGGTGGCTACATAAATATCCCCTGTGGTTGGATGCACAACCATATCCTGACAATAATCAAATAAGGAAGTATCCGTAGCGGCTAGTTGATACCAGGTATCACCGGCGTCATCCGAACGAAAAACACCTTCACCTTTTACCGCATCGAAATTGTACCAGCCTTCACCGGTGCAGAAATAAAATGTATTGGTATTATTCGGGTCGTAGGTGATGCGTGTGATAGACAAGGTTGGAAACTGATCATCAATGGCTTCCCAATGCATGACACCATCTGTTGTTCTGAGTTGCGAGCCGGAAAATTGATATCCGCGCTCCTGCAAGGTGCGATAGGCGCGCATGATGGCACCGGATGGCACTTTGCCTGTGGCGGGATCTGCAGTGCGTGCAAGCTGCCAGGCCATTTCGGGTGGTGCTGTTTTTGCATCAATATAGGTATGCACTTCCCCTTTTGGTGTGTGTATATACAT
>JAYRVB010000063.1:0-6920 GCA_041918775.1 Chitinophagales bacterium | reverse complement strand
TTGCGATTACGACAATGCTGCAGAATATTTCAACAAACCTGTAAAAGGTGAATATTCGATCATGTATCACAATAATGGCGACGGCACTTTTACAGATGTAACCAAAGCATTAAATATGCAACGCGCCATGACGGTGATGGGATTAAACTATGGCGATGTGGACAATGATGGTTGGCTCGATATCTACAATGGTACCGGTACGCCAAATTATACCTCACTGGTTCCTAAAGTCATGTTCAGGAATAATGGCGGTAAAACTTATCAGGATGTGACCACTGCAGGAGGTTTCGGACATGTGCAGAAGGGACATGGTATCGGTTTCGGCGACGTTGATAATGATGGCGACCAGGATGTGTATGAAGACATGGGTGGAGGATACGAAGGAGATGGTTTCCAGGGCGCCTTTTATGAGAATCCGGGCACACTGGGTAACAACTGGGTTACCCTCCAGTTAGTTGGAACTAAAGCAAACAAGGCCGCCATCGGCTCAAAGGTGAAGATCACTATTGAGGAAGCGGGAACAACCAGAGATATTTATCACGTAGTATCTAACGGGGGCAGTTTTGGTGTAAACAGTATTCGCCTGGAAGCAGGATTAGGCAAAGCCACAGCGATCAAACAGGTGGAAGTGATCTGGCAGGGGCCAAATACCAAAGAGGTATTTACCAATGTGCCGATGAATAGCTTTGTCAGGCTCACCGAAGGGCAATCCGCTCCTGAAGTGCTTGACCTGAAGCCATTCAGACTTGCGCAAACACCCATGCCCATGGATCATAGTCAACACATGATGCAGGGCATGTAAGTAATACCATTAACAAAATATTTGCATTTCCATTAATCTTCTTTTAACCAATAAACATGCGGGACTGCTGTATAATCCGGTAATTCCCGGAACTTTGCAGTCTCAACTTAAAGAAAAGTCATATGAGTAAGAAAACAACACGTATCCTATTGATCACAGGGGTACTCGTAATTGCCCTTGGTGCCGCCGCCTATGCCATGAAAGGTAAAATTGTAGGCATGATCAAAGGCAAAGACAATAAGCGTGTAGCCATGCAGCAGTCAGCCGACATCAAGGAGATTCCATGGGATAATTCCAAGTCAGGTAATGAGGCGATGATCGAATATCTGGCTAAAGTATATGATGCGGTGAACAAACCGGGTCTTCGCTTTATGAACACGGCCATCCTCAATAGTCTTTTGGCTGAGCCGATCCCTCAGGAGCCTGCAGAAATGTACACCTGGTACTTTGATGTATGTAATCAGATGCTCAACGCCGGAAAGGTAAACGACGCTGTAGCTAAAGTAAAAGAGTTTGAAGCTACGCCACAATTTGCCAAATTGACCAAAGAGCAATACGGTGGTTGGTACTATACCAAAGGTCTTGTGTATTTGCGTTATGGTGAAGTGGAGAACTGTATCGGTTTACACAACGCCGAATCTTGTATCTGGCCTTTGTCAAAAGCAGCACAAAGCCAGAAAAAAGACGGTCCGAACGGAGCTGTTGAAGCATTGACAAAATGTTTGCAATACGATCCTGAAAACTTGTCGGCAATGTGGCTGATGAACGTAGCGTATATGCAATTAGGTACTTACCCTGATGCTGTGCCTGAACAATGGCGTGTAAAGCCGGAATCATTCAAATCTGAATATGCGGTTCCACGTTTCAGAAACGTGGCCATTGATCTTGGTGTTGACAATCCAAATATGTGTGGCGGAGTGATCTGTGATGATTTTAATAACGACGACCTGATCGATATTTTCACTTGTGGCTGGGGATTAAAAGAACGCAGCTTTTTATTGCTGAATAAAGGTGATGGTACCTTTGATGATGTGTCTGCTAAAGCAGGTTTGGATCGCTATCCCGGCGGTTTGATGATCCAGCAAACAGATTATAATAATGATGGATTTTTGGACGTTTGGGTGAGCCGTGGCGCATGGTATAGCAATTTCGGTATCCTCCCTTCTTCATTGTTGCGCAATAATGGTGACAGCACCTTTACGGATGTGACTCGTGAAGTGGGTATCTGGACCACTCGTCCATCTCAGGCCTCTACATGGGCTGATTTTAATAACGATGGTTGGTTGGATCTGTATATCGGTAACGAAGCGTCTCGTAAAGGAGATAAGATCAACGACTGTCAGTTGTGGATGAATGATAAAGGTAAATTCAAAGAAGTAGCTAAATCTGCCGGAGTGAACGTAAACTCATTCGTAAAAGGGGTGAGCTCAGGAGATTATGATAATGATGGTGATGCCGACATTTACATCTCTGCTAACGGTTTCCTTAACTACCTTTTCAGAAATGATACCAAGAAAGGCAGCATGAAACCAAAGTTCACCAATGTAACTGACGAAGCAGGTGTGAGCGGACCGGAATCCAGCTTCCCTTGCTGGTTCTTCGATTTTGATAATGACGGTTGGTTGGATATCATGAACTTCAGCTATAGCGCGAATATTTCCGACAACGATATTCCGGCTGAATATTTAGGCCGTCCTACCGAATCGAGCAAAACAGCGTTGTATCGCAACAACCATGATGGCACATTTACAAATGTGGCTAAAGAGACCGGTCTTGCCAAACGCACCTTCCTCGTAATGGGGTCAAGCTATGGCGATTTTGATATGGATGGCTGGATCGACTTTTACGTGGGCACAGGTAAACCTGATATGCGTTCACTGACACCAAATCGTATGTTCCGTAATGCAGAAGGTAAATATTGGCAGGAAGTTTCTACAGATGCCGGTATCGGGGTATTGCAAAAAGGTCACGAGATCTCCTTTGCCGACCTGAATAACGACGGGTATCCTGAAATTTTCGCCCAAATGGGTGGTGCCTATGAAGCATCCGGATTCTATGATTGCGTATTTGAAAACCCTGCTTCTTTCGGCAATAATTGGATTTCTCTTGATCTTACCGGTACAAAATCAAATAAAATTGCTCGCGGTGCACGTATCAAGATCACTACGATCGAGAACGGCAAAGAACGCAATATCTATGAATGGGTAACCAGTGGTTCCAGCTTCGGTGCCAACAGCCTGCGTCAGGAGATTGGCCTCGGTAAATCCACTTCAATCAAACAAATCGAAATTACCTGGCCTACAAGCGGTATCAAAACCGTATTGAAGGATGTGCCAATGAATAAATTCATTGCAGTTACAGAAGGAAAAGAAGGGTATACAGAGATCAATCTGGTGCCTTTCAAATTCCAAAGCACACCGGAAAAATCTTGGACGCATAAAATGATGATGACCATGGAAATGGGCAACGATCGCTACATGAATATGCAGCACGATCATATGGGTCATTGATCTCATTAAAAGTGATTTGCTAATGGTATTTGAAACCGAAGTCTTATGGACTTCGGTTTTTTTATTTCATAAGCCTGTCATTTCCGCTCCGGGTGATCGCATTATGCGCTTTTCCCTGTATATTTGGTTGATACATGGTCAGACGCTTAGCCGATATTGCCATTGTAGGCCTGCTTTTGGTGGTTGTCTCCTGCAACAATACCTTCGACATCAATGGAAACTACCGCGAGGAAATGGTCGTGTATGCCTTACTCGACTGCGGGCAGGATACCAATTTCCTCCGCATTCAGAAAACATTTCTCAATGAACAAAATGCGCTGCTCACGGCAACCGATCCTGCTGCCAGTTATTATCCGGAGGATGAGTTGACCGTGTACCTGAAAGCGTCTGTGGATGGGGTATTTACAGATAGTATCTACTGTCAGTATGTGGACGGTGATACATTAGGTATCGAAAAACCGGAAGGCACTTTCAGTACATCACCCAACATTTTATATCGTATCACTACACCGATAGATTCGGCTGCAATGTATACACTCTTTATCATTCGCCATCAGGAAGGCGATACCGTCACCGCACAAACGAAGATCGTTCAGCCATTCTATTTATATTTTCCAACGCGCACCGACGGCTTTATCAGTTATGCGGATACCGGTAAGATCACCTACAATTGTAAGCAGGCCGTCAATGGCATCATGTACGACCTGGTGATGCACTTTACCTATGCAGAAAAAAACCTTGTAACAGGTGATTCCACTTTACATACGCTTGACTGGATGATCTTTAATAATAAGGTGGGCACCAATACAGAAGGGAATAGTAATATTTCTTACACGGTAGATCGCGATGCGTTTTTCACCTTCCTTGCAGCCACCCTGGATGAAGATCCGGATGTGCAGCGCCACGCCTTGTATGTGGCGTTCGACTGGTATGCAGGCGGTACGGAGGTATATGAAATGTATCTGAATATGCTCGCCAATCTCGGACTGAATCAGGATTATATTTCGCCGGAGTACACAAATGTGCAGGGTGGCCTGGGCCTGTTTTCATCTCGTAGAAAGGAATCTGCCTACAATGTCAGGTTGAGTGATGCAACCATCGATTCATTGGCTTGTGGAACAATTACCGATAATTTAGGATTTGCCAGCGCACCCTCCAATCTCGCCTATCCAAATTGTGGATTGTAATCGAAGATCGGGTAAAGACCTTGAATTCATGTCGGCGAGCGCTGTGTTTATGGACTTTATTTAGTGCAATTTCTCGCAAAGGCGCAAAGAAAATGTAAGTGTACTGCATGATGCATTCCTCCGTGCCCTCTGTGCCTTCTTCGTGCCCTTCGTGTCCCTGAATTCTTTTAGCGTATCACAAAAAAAAACACGATCATGCCGATATTTTCAGCATGTAATAGAATGGAAAATCATGGAAAGGATGGTAACCCCTATTACTCGCAATACGGGAAATTCGGATGTGTTCCATCCGGCGCAAAATTCAAACCACTGGTAACCGAACTACAAGCGATAGAATCGCGGGTTTGAATCGACATCTGGTAGATAAGACCCTCCTTGTGATATCTGCTCGACAAAATACCCAATCCGTCAACCACATTGGTATAAGTAGGGGAGATCTGCCCCTCCGTGATGCCCAGGGTGGCATTGTTGTATTCGAAATAATTGAAAAGCTCTAATCCGCCGCCGTCAATTAAAAATTGTACGGAATCGGCAATGCGAATAAAGTTATTGTCAGCAACTGGTTCGAAATTGTCTTTTATAAAACCGTAAAAGGATTCCCCAGGTATATCATAGGTGATGATCAAACCACCATCCGTGCTTTCCTGCTCGTAGTTGGTTTCAAAAATCCACTCTTTATATCCGGAAAAAGTATAATGGATGCTGTCTCCTTCAGGAAAATAAATGCCTTCCCTGTAGTGAAAACGCAAAGCCATATCATAGATCTTGGCATCCTGCGCAGAGCGCCAACGCACCTGATAAATGGTGTTCGGGGCAATGGTAAAGGACTGAGGGAATACACTCTCGTCATCCGGCCTGATGATCGCGAAACTATCGATCACCTGCGTTTCGGCATACACCGTTTTTCCGGTTTCGGTATTGTTGGCTACTATTTTATAGGAATGGGTATAATCGAGATCTGCCACAAAACGGTACAGGATATTCGGCGCATTCGCGAAAATGCCCGTATTCTTCGGAATGCCCAGTGTGTCACCGTCTACACGCAAAAGCGGATAGGTATTGATGAGCGTACCAAAGCTATACTCCTCGATATACGCATTCAATTCATCTCCGTAATAAATAGAGGAGGGATCAGCTGCCAGTGTGAGTGCATCAATTTCATCACTGAGGTAGGCGCGGTTGATGCGAATGAACTGAGTGTCTACAGAGGCATCAAGCAAACCGTAGATCACCGGTGTTTCTTTAAAATCAGCATTGAGATCAAAATCCGTAGAGCAACTGTTCGCCAGCGCTGCACCGGCCAAACCGGCCGCAATCAACCACTTATTCATAGGTGGCAAAGATAGGATTTTTGGTCAAGCGATTGTAAGCGGGATGTCAGGAAAACGGGCACGCAAAAGGCCCCGCCTGGTCAGTCGGAGCCTCCGCATTGGGGAAAGCAGGGGTTATCGGGATGCGTTCATATATGTTGCAATTACTTCAGGTTTATCACCTGATGCTTACTACTCAATTTTCGGTGTGCACCGGAATGAGGCCCATATCGTTGACAGCCAGAAACGTATATGGGTCCTCATTGCCCGGTTTTCCACCTCGTAGGTAAGGGTAGGAGGGTGCTACACCCGTTTGCATACATTCCGGAAAACAGCCTTCACTTCCGAAACCATGCTTGTCGCCCCCTTACTGCGATAAAAATTTCTTCCATTGAAAGCCATCACCTGCCACATGCTGCCGGGAAATACTTTCTGTGTGGAGCGGAACATGAACTGGTGCATTGGCTTATTTGATTATTTGTGGGTTTACTGCCTGATTGTGACAACAAAACTATGGGTACTTCGGCCCCCTGCCAAGACAAATTTTGATGGTTTATTCAATCTCAGAGGAAGAGTTTCTTGTGTAAGTTATTGATAATCAACTATTTGTAAGCAAATTCGCGCTTTTGTTTTGATCCTTCATAACTGTGACATGGTTGATGAGGTACAAGAGTTGGGCAGATTTCTGCCATGCTGTCAGTTTTTGATGGCATGGTATAGTAATTGTCCAGAAGAGTGAGAATCAGTAATCAAAAACAATCAACATACAATGGGAAAGATTATAGGCATTGACTTAGGTACCACGAACAGTTGCGTTGCAGTAATGGAAGGTAATGAACCGGTGGTTATCCCCAACGATGAAGGACGTCGCACCACGCCTTCCATCGTAGCCTTTTTAGAGAACGGTGAACGTAAAGTGGGCGACCCTGCCAAACGTCAGGCCATCACCAACCCAAGAAAAACCATTCAGTCTATCAAGCGATTCATGGGTCATCGCTACAGCGAAGTGTCCAATGAGTTGTCGATGATCTCGTACGAAGTTACCCGTGGCGATAATGATACTGCCCGTGTAAAGATCGGTGACCGTTTGTACACACCGCAGGAAATATCT
>JAYRVB010000062.1:0-2920 GCA_041918775.1 Chitinophagales bacterium | reverse complement strand
GCTTCAAGTTGCAATTCCTCCGCCTGGTCGCACGCAGAAAATCCGACCAATAAGCAGCATGATAAAAGGAATACCTGAGCTTTCACGACATAAAGATACTTGGTGCAGCCATGCGCTTGCAATGCTGCAGGTGCGTTTGCAGTTTTTTTACATTGTTTCTTTCTCCTCTTCTGAAGGAACAGGCGAGGCCGCTTGCAGTTGCAATTGGCTAAATCCGACACTCAACAGCAGGCATAAACCGCCAAACACCCACCAGAGCACATCAAAGCCGGTATTGTCCAATATTTGAGCCGAGGCCAGCGGAGATAAAATAAAGGCGAGCGCCCAGGCAATGGTGTAAGCTGCAATGTAGCTGCCTCGTGTTTTTGGTGTTGCTGTTTTGATGGCGTGTGAGATCATGAAGGGCATCACGAATATTTCGCTGAAACTCAGGAGTATCATAGAGAGTATCAGTACCCATGTGCCGGTAAACAGGTTGAAGAGGATAAAGGAGATGCCCAACATTACAGAACCGGTTACCAGCGATTGCACGGGGGTTAATCGCTTCTCAATTTCAGATACAGTGATCATTTCAAAGAAAAAGACGATCAGCCCGTTAAACCCGAGCAAAAGACCTATGGCATGTTCTGTGCGCAGATATACGTCTTTGTAATACAGGGGCAATCCACCGAAGATCTGGAAAAAAGCAGCTGCATACCCCAGTACCAGTAGGAGGAACCAGATATACCGCATGTCTTTATATGGCGATCTGGCGGCATCATCCCTTGTGTGCGGTTCCTTGTGTGTTTGAGGGCGCTTATCGCTGAAATAGAAGTAAAATACGATACCGGCAGCAATACAGGTGATGCCATCCCCCACAAATAACCAGACGTAACTGATTCCGGCCAGTAAGCCGGCTACAGCAGGGCCTATGGCCACACCGAGGTTGATTGCCATACGCATCAATGAAAAACTTCTCGTAGTGGTTTCAGGTGTGGCAAAATGGCCTGTCATGGCCGAATTCGCCGGTCTAAGGCTGTCATTTAATACCGCAGAAACGAAGATCCCAATTGCCAATCCGTAAAACCCGGTGAGTAAAGGGAGGATCAAATAGGAGATACCACCCGTGATCAGACTGAGCACTTGAACGGTAAAAGGGCCTATACTGTCGGTCAGCTTACCGCCCAGAAAGCTCCCTACTAACCCGCCTGCCCCGAAAATGGACATGATGATACCCACCTGCACCATGGTAAAGCCGAGACTTGTGGTCATATAGATGGTCATGAAGGGCAGAACCATACTGCCACTGCGGTTGATCAACTGCACTACGGCCAATATCCAGACAGGCTTACCGATACCCCGGTATGCTTGTGAATAGGCCTGAAATGCTTTTGCGATCATGCCGCGAAGGTACGGATAAGCCTGCAGGATTCAGCCTGAAACTCAGGTATCGCTCCATCTAAAGCTCTTGTGCTCGAACCCGGCGAGGTCTATCACCCTGTCGATCACTGTAGCCGCCATCTGGGTGAAATCCTGTGGTTTGCTGTAAAAGGAAGGTGTGGCCGGACAAATGATCCCGCCGGCCAGCGTTACCGTTTCCATATTGCGGATATGTATCAGGTTATATGGGGTGTCGCGGACTGCGAGGATGAGTTTTCGACGTTCTTTCAGGATCACATCAGCGGCACGGGTGATCAGGTCGTTGCTGATGCCTGCGGCAATTCTGCCGAGCGTGCCCATGGAGCACGGACACACAATAAGCGTGTCATATTTGGCAGACCCGGAAGCAAAGGGTGCCATAAAGTCCATTTTGTCGTAAAAAGTGTACGGATAATTTTTGTAGTCCTCATTATCCAGTTCATACTTCCATACGGCTTTGGCATTATCGCTCATAACCACGCCCACAGCCTCTATTTGCGCCTCTAAACGGGTCAGCGTGTCGAGTAAAACACGTGCGTAAATTGCACCACTTGCACCCGTAATCCCTACGGCGATCTTTCTTTTCCCCATGTTAATCTCCCTTAACGGATTGCAAGTTAACCAGTTTGGAATTATTTTTGTTTACAGGTAGTTGACCTAATATTGAATTATGCAGAAGAAACATTATTTCCTGGCGGTACTCATCATTCTGGTTGCCGCAGCCGTATGCATGGTGCAGCCCTTGCGTTCTATGAATGCAGACGCCCAGCTACCTGAAACCTATGCCACGGAGCAAGCCGATTCGGTTGCGCCTGAGATCAAGTGGTACACGGTGGAAGAGGCCCTTAAATTGCAGGAAACAACCAAGAAAAAGATCTTCATGGACGTATACACCACCTGGTGTGGCCCGTGTAAGATGCTGGATGCCAATACATTTCATCATGCTGAGATCGCGCGTTTGATCAATACGTATTTCATCCCTGTAAAATTCAATGCAGAAAGCGGTGATACCATTATTTACAAGGGACAGACCTTCGTAAATCCCAACTACACGCCACAACCGCGTAAAAGCACGCATCAGTTTGCGGTGTATATTGCCTCTACCCAGCAGGGTTTGGGCTATCCGACCATGGTATGGCTGGATGAGAACGGAGATCTGATACAACCATTGTCAGGTTACCTCGAGCCTACACGTCTGGAACCTATTCTCAATTTCTTCGGTACCGACGCCTATAAAACTACTACCTGGCCTGATTACTATCAGGGTTTCAAATCCGCAATCACCCAATAATATGATAGCTGAATGGGCTTTGTCGATACTGCTTTTTCTGGCACCCGACAAGCAAACCGAAACCGCAACGAAACATGCCTTTCCGGACGGAACTGAAGTAAAGGCGGATTCGGTGGCATGGATGCCGCTGGCGGATGTGAACAAGATCGTAGAGAAGAACATCAAAAAAGACAAGGTAAAAGAGGATAAACTCATCATTGTCGATTTTTATACCGATTGGTGTGGCTGGTG
>JAYRVB010000061.1:0-3820 GCA_041918775.1 Chitinophagales bacterium | reverse complement strand
CCTCTGTGCCTTCTCCGTGCCCTTTGTGTCCTTGTATTTATGTTACTGTACGATTGAAATACAAAGGAACGCTGGCCTGCGGCCGCTGATCAGACAGATGCACGCTGATTAATACTTGTATTTAATTAACGAATTACATTTCTCCGCGCCCTCTGTGCCTTCTCCGTGCCCTTTGTGTCCTTGTATTTATGTTACTGTACGATTGAAATACAAAGGAACGCTGGCCTGCGGCCGCTGATCAGACAGATGCACGCTGATTAATACATGTATTTAATTAACGAATTACACTTCTCCGCCATTCAATTAAAACCCTTTCCTAAATATCAACCCAACGGAAAACGGATGCAACTCCGGACCTTTGCCTTCTTCAAACATATTGTTCACATCATAACTCGCGTAAAGGTTGAAATCGCCGTAACCGATGATATAATTTACTTCGTGGCGAATAGGTGACAAATTGAAATCATCCTTTTCGATCTCTTTTTCGCCGTCGTATTTATACTTGGTTTTTCCGCGTAATAAAAATCCGGGACTGTAACCAAATTGCATACGGAAGCTGTTATCTGTATCCCATGGCTTAGTTTCGAAACCGATCAACAGTGGCACTGCAGCGTGCATGGTGTTGAATTTATTTTTCTCAAAATTGATCGTCTCTTCGTTTACGATCACCAGGGTATTGGTATCCGGCATGATGCGAAAATCTTCATCGTAGCGGAAATGATGCCATTCAAGACTCAGTCCATAATTGAAATTCAGATACCCTTTCGCAAAATTCACACGTGAGCGGAAAATATGGAGATTCACATCAAAGCTTCCCCAGAATTGTTGCTCTTCCAATTGCTCAAAAGGCACAGGCACATCGTAAGTATTATCGCCATTCAGATACATATTGTATCCCATATCGAATAACCACCAGTAGGTTTCAAACGGATCCACATAGCGATCATCGATCTCTTCAGTGATGCGATCCACATCTATATCCACAGATTCGGCATCTTCACCGGTTTCCTTCACGATCAGGCGCCATTTACCAATGGTAAGTGCAGTAGAATCGCCGGGAATGGTATCTGGATAAAAAGCATCCGCATTCAGGTCGGCAAGCTCCTCTTCGAGATCGTCGAGCTCATCAATTAAGTCTTCGTATTCTTCAGAATCCGGATTCAAGGATGCGGTGCGACCGCGAATATTTTCAATTTCCTGTTGCAATTCCTCTATTTCTTCGCGCAAGCCTTCAGAATCACCTGCAAGCATCACCCCGTTTCTGCGCACGCCATAGTCATCAATGATATACACTTCACCTTGTGAGGTGGTAATGGTTACTGATTCTTCCTCAATATGCACGGTGGCATCAGGACCAGAAACTGCTTCCGGAGCAGCAGGTGGCGGCGGAGGTGGAGGTGGTGGAGTTACCTGAGCAAATACCCACATTGGAACTCCAATTACGGCTGCTAAAATCATGAACCTTTTCATAGTACAAATATTTAATGTGTTGATTGTTTACGTATAATTATTGATTCGATTGTCTGCTATAGTACTCAATACCCGGAACGCTGAACGAGCGTGTTTTAACTCCTTCCTGCACTGTTTCCTTGCGTTTAAATGGATTTAATTCCGCATCCTTTACTTCCGACACTACGTCATTCATTTCCCCTCCGATAGCCACGGCATCATTCCACCAATCCACAACGGTTTTGTTATCGTTGAGTGATATCACTGTGGAATTTTGCAATACCGTACCCCTCGCTGCCAGTGTGGATGCTTCACTTTGCGCTTCGAGGCTTAATTTGTCGCGAAGGTCAGCCTGGGCAAAATCTTCGAAACCACGACTGCGTTGGATCTCGATCTGCTGTATCGGATTGATCTCGCGTTTATCCTGTTGCGGTGTTTGTGCAAACTGGTTTTCCTCCGGTTGTGTGTATTTCTTCACGGTATCCACCACTTCATTTACCAGAACATCGGTATTTGAAGGAGGTGTAGTGGTTTGCATAGGCACCTTCATGTGCAGTTTATCAAAAGCATAGGGTTGAATACCATTTTGCTCATCAGCACCACCGAAAAAGCGCACACCAATAAATATGGCACATGCAGCGGCAGCTACAGATGCGTAACGCACCCAACTGAACATAGTAATTACGCGTCCGGCGGCAGGTTCGCGTTTCAGCGACTCCTTGTTTTCGAACACCACAGAAGTATCTGCACTGATTTTGGTCAACCCGAAGGCATCCAACTCTTTCTGAAGTTCAGGGTGAAACACCAGGAACTCCTGCAGCTCTTTCTGTTGCTCTGCTGACAGATTACCTTCAATGTAATCTACCATCCACTCTTCGTAATTCTGCAAATTGATCTTCATATTAAATGATATATGCTTACCAAATACTCTTTCATCGTTTGTCGGGCCCGGAATATATATACCTTCACCTGACTTTCGCTCAGCGATAATAGCTCTCCGATCTCCTCATAACTGTAGCCTTCATAATCCCGAAGGAGTATACAGTTCTTCTGCACTTCCGGTAACCTGCTCAGGGCTTTGTCGATCATCTCTTTCACATCTATCTGCGCCTCTGCCGTGCCGCCCTTTGCCGATTCGTCCATCTCCTCCACATAATCCATCCGCTTGTGCTTGCGCACGTGGTCGATCATGTTGTGGTAGGCCGTGCTGAACAAATAACTTTTCGCCTTGTCAAACTGAACGTTTTCGTGGTTCTTCCAAAGGATCTCGAATGCATTCTGAACGATGTCGCGCGCATCATCATCATGATTGAGGTTCTTGCGAATGAACCGGTAGACACCATCAGCCCACAGATCAACTGTCGTGTTATATTCCTTTGGTGTCATCCGACTATAAGGCGAATTGGGTAGATAAAAAGTTACAGGAAGCCCGAAAATTTTTTGAGCATGGGCACATTGGTCATACTTTCCCCGGAAAAACTAGTGTAAATTTACGAAAACAAGCCTCCATCATGCGTATCCTGTTTCCAACAAACTTTGGCGAGACATCGGCTGAAACCTTTGATTTTGCTGTACATCTGGCCAAAAAGCTCCATGCAGAGATATCGCTCCTGCATGTGTATCCCCTCCCGATGACCCTCCCTGCCATGGACGAGACCCGTACGGCGGATATCACGGAAGAAATGATACAAAACGCCCAAACAGCCAATGAGGAGCGTATGGAAGCCTTCAAACAGTCGCTGGTGAACACCTACAGCCATTCCTACGAGCCTGTTTCGTCGATGCCAACCTACCTGCGCATGGGGTTTGTGGGCGAGGAAGTGGCCCGACAGGCTGAGGAAATGCAGGCAGATTTCGTGGTGATCACGGCAAAACGAGCCTCAGGATTGAAAAGATTCCTGGGCGGCAGCGACGTATCCAGCATCATCCGCAAATGCGATTGCCCGGTGATCACCGTTCCGGAGCACTTTACCTTCCACAATATCGACAAGATCGCCTATGCCACCGACCTCACCTTCTCCGACAATGAGGTGATCGCCCGTTTGCTGGTATTAGGTGAAAAGCTGGGGGCAATGATCAAATGCTTTCATGTGCACGACAGCAATCTCGATATCGAAAACGCCATCATCAAAGAATTCATCGAACAATATCGGGATGAAGCCAATCGCCGCGCCATTACTTTCGAACTTGTTGACAATATCAATGTGCACGACGGTATCGACTACTATGTAAAAAACAACAACATAGAATTACTCGTCGTACTCAAACAAAAGAAATACTGGCTCGAAGTCTTCGAAGGCAGCATGACCAAACAACTGGTATTCCAGGAAAAAATACCCATGCTGATCTATCATGAATAGTGAATACATTT